>NZ_NCVF01000018.1:0-136748 GCF_002096755.1 Streptococcus mitis | reverse complement strand
GCATCAGCATCAGCAAGTACAAGCGCGTCGGCTTCAGCATCGACAAGTGCATCAGCTTCAGCAAGCACTAGCGCATCGGCATCAGCCTCAACAAGTGCGTCAGCCTCAGCAAGCACTAGCGCGTCGGCTTCGGCCTCAACAAGTGCGTCAGCATCGGCGTCAACAAGCGCATCAGCATCAGCAAGTACAAGCGCATCAGCATCAGCAAGCACTAGCGCATCAGCTTCAGCAAGTACAAGTGCGTCAGCTTCAGCGTCAACAAGCGCATCAGCTTCGGCCTCAACAAGCGCATCAGCTTCAGCAAGCACTAGCGCATCGGCTTCAGCGTCAACAAGTGCATCAGCTTCGGCCTCAACAAGTGCGTCAGCTTCGGCATCAACAAGTGCATCGGCTTCAGCAAGCACTAGCGCATCAGCATCGGCCTCAACAAGTGCGTCAGCCTCAGCAAGCACTAGCGCATCAGCATCAGCAAGCACAAGTGCGTCAGCATCGGCGTCAACAAGCGCATCAGCATCAGCAAGTACAAGTGCGTCAGCTTCAGCGTCAACAAGCGCGTCAGCTTCAGCAAGTACAAGTGCGTCAGCTTCAGCATCGACAAGCGCATCAGCTTCAGCAAGCACTAGCGCATCAGCTTCAGCAAGTACAAGTGCGTCAGCTTCAGCGTCAACAAGCGCATCAGCTTCAGCATCGACAAGCGCATCAGCTTCAGCAAGCACTAGCGCATCAGCTTCAGCAAGTACAAGCGCGTCGGCTTCAGCATCGACAAGCGCATCAGCTTCAGCGTCAACAAGTGCGTCAGCTTCAGCATCGACAAGCGCATCAGCTTCAGCAAGCACCAACTCTTCAAATTCAGTAAACCATTCGAACTCACAAGTTGGAAATAGATCTGAATCATCAGGTAAATCACAAAAAGAATTACCAAATACAGGTACTAAGTCATCAACTGGATCTGTGTTACTTGGAGCTTTAGCAGCTGTTACAGGTATTGGATTGGTTGCGAAACGCCGTAAACGTGATGAAGAAGAGTAAGATAACCTATAAATTTAGGCTAAACTAACTTACGCATGTAAATCATAGAAACCCCTTGGAAAAGTATAATTTCCAAGGGGTTTTTACTATTATATAGCTGAAATTTTGACTAAAAAATTGTATAATAAACATAAGGAGAAAATCGCTAGTGAATGATAAAATAACGGTCATTGTACCGGTATACAATGTAGAAAACTATCTAAGAAAATGCCTAGATAGTATTATTGCTCAAACATATAAAAATATCGAGATAATTGTCGTAAATGATGGTTCTACTGATACTTCAGGTGAGATTTGTAAAGAATTTGTAGAAATAGATCACCGAATTATCTATATAGAACAAGAAAATGCTGGCTTGTCTGCTGCACGAAATACTGGTCTGGAAAATATGTCCAGCGATTATGTGACTTTTGTGGACTCGGATGATTGGATTGAGCAGGATTATGTAGAAACCCTATACAAAAAAATAACAGAGTATCAGGCTGATATTGCAGTTGGTAATTATTATTCTTTCAATGAAAGTGAAGGAATGTTTTACTTTCATATATCAGGAGACTCCTATTATGAGGAGGTATATGATAATGTGTCCATCTTTGAGAACTTGTATGAATCCCAAGAAATGAAGAGTTTTGCCTTGATATCTGCTTGGGGTAAACTTTATAAGGCAGGATTGTTCGAGCAGTTACGCTTCGACATGGGTAAATTAGGAGAGGACGGTTACCTCAATCAAAAGATTTATTTGTTGGCAGAAAAAATTGTTTATATCCATAAAGGAATCTATTCTTATCGCATCAGAAATAATAGTTTATCTAGGACTTGGACAGAAAAGTGGATGCATGCCTTGGTTGATGCCATGTCTGAACGTATCACTTTATTAGCTAGTCTAGGATATCCTTTAGAAAAACATTTAGCTATTTATCGTCAGATGTTAGAAGGAAGTCTTTCTAATGGGAAGGTCAGTGGCTTAGAAGAAACTCCTACCTATAAAGAATTTGAGACAAAAAAATATCTACTAGACAAACTTGAAAAAACTAAGAATACACAAAAGAAAGCCATTGTACTAGCAGCAAACTATGCCTATGTAGACCAAGTTTTGACGACGATCAAGTCTATTTGTTATCATAATCGTTCGATTCGTTTTTATCTGATTCATAGCGATTTTCCTAATGAATGGATCAAGCAAATAAATAATCGCTTAGAAAAGTTTGATTCAGAAATTATCAATTGTCGAGTGACATCCGAGCAGATTTCAAGGTATAAAACGGATATTAGTTACACAGTCTTTTTACGCTATTTCGTAGCTGATTTTGTAAAAGAAGAAAAGACCCTCTACTTGGATTGTGATTTACTTGTAACGAAAAATCTGGATGATTTGTTTGCTACTGACTTACAAGATTATCCTTTGGCTGCTGTTAGAGATTTCGGGGGAAGAGCCTATTTCGGTCAGGAAATTTTTAATGCTGGGGTTCTCTTGATCAATAATATTTTGTGGAAACAAGAACAGATGACACAAAAGTTGATTGATTTAACCAATGAATGGCATGATAAGGTGGATCAGGCTGATCAGAGTATCTTGAATATGCTTTTTGAACATAAATGGTTGGAATTAGACTTTGATTATAATCACATTGTCATTCATAAGCAGTTCACTGATTATCAATTGCCTGTAGGTCAGGATTATCCTGGTATTATTCATTATCTTTCTCATAGGAAACCGTGGAAGGACTTGGCGGCACAAACCTATCGTGATGTCTGGTGGTATTATCATGGACTTGAATGGACAGAATTGGGACAAAATCATCATTTACATCCATTACAAAAATCTCACCTTTATCCGATAAAGGAACCGTTCACTTGTCTCATCTATACAGCCTCAGACCATATTGAACAAATTGAAACATTGGTTCAATCCTTGCCTGATATTCAATTTAAGATTGCGGCTAGAGTCATGGTCAGTGATCGATTGGCTCAAATGACAGTTTACCCAAATGTCACTGTCTTTAATGGGATTCACTATTTGGTAGATGTCGATTATGAATTGGTAGAAACCAGTCAAGTACTTTTAGATATTAATCATGGCGAAAAGACAGAAGAGATTTTAAATCAATTTTCTGAACTTGGTAAGCCCATCTTAACCTTTGAAAACACCAAATCCTACGAAGTAGGTCAGGAGGTATATGCTGTTGATCAAGTTCAAGCAATGATTGAAAAATTAAGAGAAATAAGCAAATGAAGAATAATCATCTATTAGGAGATGCTCTGATTTTGACGGTTAGTGATCAGATTGAAGAGTTGGATTATCTCCTTGAAAAATTGCCGAACATCTGTTTTTATATTGTAGCACCTGTCCAGTTTTCGGATAGAATCCGTAGTTTAGAAACTAAACACAATGTTCGGCTCTTAACGATTACGAATGAACAACAGTTGAACTTTCTAGTGAACATCTGCGACATTCTATTAGATATCAATCACTTTCAAGAAGTGGATACTATTGTATCAAGGTTTGTACAGGCTGAAAAACCTGTCTTTGCATTTGACAATACAGTCCATGGAAATCAGGGGCAGGAAGTTTTTCTATCAAGTGCACCAGAGAAATTGGTTTCTAGAGTGAGAGAGTATCTGAATGAAGTCAGAGTAGGTACCAATCATCAAGAAAAAATCATTCAAGATGGGACTTGGAATGTCTTTCAAATAAATGATAAGGCTAACTTGGCTGTAGGAGCCAATGTCATTTGTAGAAATTTTGAAAATTTCCATGTCTCTTCTGGTAAGTTAATACTGCACGATGGTGTCTTTATCAATAACTCTTGTAGTTTTAACTGTATGGAAAGAATTGAAATCGGAGCAGGTACCATGATGGGGGAAGGTGTCCGTTTTTATGATCACGACCATATTTATACCGCTGAAAAAATCGAAAAGTGGCAGTGGACTACAGCTCCGATTAGAGTTGGACGAGATTGCTGGATTGGAAGTAACGTCACGATTTTAAAAGGAGTGACGATTGGAGATAATACCATTATCGGAGCAGGTTGTCTTATTCGAAATGATATTCCAGCAAACAGTGTGGTTTATAATGATGGGCATCTTTTTGTAAAAAGAAGAGATTAAACGGGAAATAGAATATATCAAGGCTAGGTGAGTTAGTATATGGGGAATGAATTAATCAGTATTATAGTTCCAATCTATAATGTTGAAAATTATTTGCGACAGTGTTTGGATAGTATTCAGAATCAAACTTATAAAAAGTTTGAATGCATTATGGTTAATGATGGATCCACGGATAGCTCACAACAACTAGCGGAAGAATATCTAACAGATAGTCGTTTCAAACTAATCAATCAATCTAATAAAGGTTTAAGTGGGGCTAGAAATACAGGGATTAATCATATTAGAGAAGAGTCTATTTTTGTAGCTTTTGTAGATAGTGATGATTATATTTATCCTGATTTCTTAGAAACTTTAATAGAACACATTGAAGATGATGTTGATATTATAGAAGGAATGATTGAAAATTTCCATGATGAAATAAAAGTGGATAGAGTCTGTCATAATTTTGAGAAAAAAATATTAATAACCAAGGATGACAAATTGGGAGAATTGGCATTAAATGAGCCGAGAGTTAGCGTTTTTCCAAAATTGTTTCGAAAAAGTTTATTAACAGAAGATTTTTTTCCAGAGGGGTGGATATTTGAAGATTTAGCAGTTATTCCCGAGTTGGTAAGTCATTCAGGAAAATGGATTAAATTACCAAAAGTTATCTATGCTTACAGGATTCGTCCAAATTCAATTACTACTAAAGAGTTTTCAGAAGAAAAATTAGATGTATTTAAGATATTCGGAAAGTATGACTTGTTTTTTAAAGATGAGAGTGATATAACAAAATTATTGGTTGAAAAACTAAAATATTTACATTTGAATTATCATGACATCGAATTTGTACCAGAGAATAATCAGTATAAACAGTTATACAAACAAGAAAAACAAAAACTATTATCTAAAATAGCAGATTATGAAAGTAAAGCCTTAATTAGTATTATTGTACCTATTTACAATGTCGAGAAATACTTGAGACAGTGTTTGGATAGTGTTCTGAATCAAACTTATCAGAATTTTGAGTGTTTATTAATCAATGATGGCTCTCCAGATAATTCAGCAGGAATCTGTAAAGAATATGTTGATAAAGATGCCCGTTTCCATTATTTTGAGAAGGAAAACGGAGGTCTCGCATCAGCACGTAATTTTGGGATTAAGTATTCAAAAGGTAAATATATCACGTTTATTGATTCGGATGATTGGGTGGAATCGGACTATTTAGAAGTATTGTATTCAAAAATAAAGGAATACAATACAGATTTTGTTATTTCATCTTATAAAAAATTTGATATGGATGAAGATTGTTTTTATCTTCACATTTGGGATCAGGATTATTATGAAAAAATATGGACTAGTCAGGAATTGCTAACTCAGCTGCCAAACCTTGAAAATTATGATGGTTCTTACACAGTTTCTTGGGGAAAACTATTTAAACGTTCCTTATTTGATGAGATATTATTTAATGAGCAACGGAAATTTGGAGAAGATTTCGAGTGTAGTTTTAAATTGTATTTGAGTATGACAAGTTGCTTATATATTCATAAAGCCCTCTATAATTACAGATTGCATTCTGAATCAATGTTGGGGCAAGTTGTGACTGAAAGACAGTTGATGGATGATATTGAAATTCGAGTAGGACGACTACCCTATCTCATAGTGAGAGGAATTGATTCGTCTCCATATATTTCAAATTTGAAATCGTTTATCCAATATAGAATAAATGAAAAGGAAAAAGTAGGTTTAGAAAATTCAAATGCGATACAGATGTATCAAGAAATACTTAGAAATTTATAGGAAATAATATCATTATTCTAAATGAAAATGATAGCTATTGATATGAAACAAAATCATAATCATTATTTAAACTTGCTATAATAGAAATTCTAAAAATCAGATAAAAGAAAAAGAGTTTTCTATTCTTAAAGTGAATTTTTAAAAGATAAGAAAAATGAAATTACATTTAACAAATTTATACGGCATGGCTGGTGATAGTACGGTTATTCTAGCTCAAAATGCTGTTCAAAAGATTGCCAGCCAACTGGGATTTAGAGAAGTCGGTATCTATTTTTATAATATTGCTTCAGATAGTCCTTCTGAAATGAATAAGCGTTTGGATGGCATTATGGCCAGTATTTCAATTGGAGATATCCTAGTATTTCAGTCTCCAACCTGGAATGGCTTTGAGTTTGATCGTCTCTTGTTTGATAAGCTAAAGGATATGCAGGTGAAAATTATTTGCTTTATCCATGATGTTGTCCCTCTCATGTTTGATAGTAATTATTATCTCATGAAAGACTATCTGTATATGTATAATCTATCGGATGTTTTGATTGTTCCATCTGAACAGATGAAAGAACGCCTGATAGAAGAAGGCTTGACAACAAAGAAGATTCTCATTCAAGGGATGTGGGATCATCCTCATGATTTATCCCTATACACTCCGATTTTTAAAAAAGAACTTTTTTTTGCAGGAAGTTTAGAGCGTTTCCCAGACTTGCAAAATTGGTCTCAAGATACACTTTTGAGAGTATTTTCAAATAAAGGAGAAGCTAGTTCTAATGCTAGAAATCTGAGTATTGAGGGATGGAAAAAAGATGAGGAGCTGTTACTAGAATTATCAAAAGGTGGATTTGGCCTTGTCTGGGGAACTCATCAAAACGATGGAGAAAGTAACCAATACTATACCTTAAATATATCTCATAAGGTGAGTACCTATCTGACAGCTGGCATACCAGTCATTGTGCCAAGTAGCTTGTCAACTGCTAAATTTATAGTAGATCAAGGCTTGGGCTTTGTGGCGGATAGTCTAGAAGAAGTTCATGAGATAGTTGATAAAATGAATGTAGAAGAATATCAAGAAATGACGAATCGTATCAAGACCTTTAGCTATTTGTTAAAAGAGGGGTATTTCACTAAAAAGTTATTGGTAGATGCAATTTATCACTTGGGAATTGATTAAGGGAATGAAATGAACAAAACAATTGTACTAGCAGGGGATCGCAATTATACCAGGCAGTTGGAAACAACGATAAAATCTATTCTATACCACAATCGAGATGTTAAGATTTATATTTTAAATCAAGATATTATGCCAGATTGGTTTCGCAAACCACGAAAAATTGCTCGTATGTTAGGTAGTGATATTATTGACGTGAAGTTACCAGAGCAAGCTGTATTTCAAGGTTGGGAAACTCGGGAGTATATAAGTCCAATGACTTATGCCAGATACTTTATACCAGATTATATTTCTGAGGATAAAGTTTTATATTTGGACAGTGATTTAATTGTAAATCAATCTTTGGAACCATTATTTGAGATTGACTTTGATGAATATTTATTAGCAGCTGCTTGGGATACGGATGGTGTCACATTTAATGCAGGAGTGATGCTTATCAATAACAAAAAATGGCGTCAAGAGAAATTAAAAGAGCGACTAATTGAACAATCAATAGTTACATTAAAAGAAGTGGATGAAGGGAAATTTGAAAATTTTAACGGTGATCAAACGATTCTGAATCAAGTTTGCTCTAATAGATGGTTAGAGCTAGACAGAGGGTACAACCTTCAAGTAGGTCATGATGTAACTGCTTTTTATAATAGATGGGAAAACTATTTTAATGAATTAGTATCACCTAGCATCATACATTTTGTGTCCTATAGAAAGCCTTGGTCAACCTTGATAGCCAATCGTTATCGTGATTTATGGTGGGAATTCCATGATTTGGAATGGACTAAAATCTTACAACATCATTTAGGAGAGTTTGAACTTCTACCTCTTCTAGATAGAGAATTTTCGTGTTTAACTTTAACTAATTCTCAAGATTTAGAAGGAATAGAGGAGCTAGTTACAGCTCTACCAGAGGTGGTATTTCATATTGCTGCTTGGACGGATATGGGAGATAAGCTAACAAAATTAGCTGTACATGATAATGTGAGATTGCATCCCCAAATTGTTCCGCCTGTGTTAGACAGGTTGAAAAAGTCAACAAGTCTTTATTTGGATATCAATCATGGTAGTGCAGATGAGAACTTTTTAAAATCTTTGAAAGAACAAGGAAAAACGCTATTAGCTTTTCAATCGACTCAGCATGGAGAAATAGGACAAATTGTTTTCGAAAATGGGAAAGTTTCCTTTATGATTGATGCGATAAAAGATTTTAAGAAACAAGGACATCTTACCTGTTTTCGACAACTTCCAAGTTTGACTTGTTTAACGTTTACGGCTTCTCAGGATATTGAACAGCTGGATTACTTGGCTGAACACTTACCCAATGTTGTTTTTCAGGTTGCTGCCTGGACAGATATGGGGCCAAAACTATATGATTTATCTAATCGTTATCCTAATATTCAGCTCTATCCAGCAATTTCTAGAGATAAGCTAGAAGAGTTGAAGGAAAAGATGGATGTTTATTTAGATATCAACTTACTGACTTCAACAGCTGATATCGTTGCAGAAATGACTCATCTATCTAAACCTATACTAGCCTTTTATAAATCTCAAAATGGGAATAACTGTCAAAGATTGTATTCTAGTGAACATCCTGAACGAATGTTGGTTGATTTGCAAAAATTGATAAATAAGTCTATGCTAGAAAAACCGCTTGATCCAATCCAGGTGAAAGGGATAGATGAAACCTTGGATTATATTATTGAACACAATTCTTCTTTGGTTCGTTTTGGAGATGGGGAAATCAATATGCTTGCAGGGCATTCGATTCCCTACCAGGATTATGATGAAGAGTTGGTTTCAATCATGAGAGATATTATCGGCCAGGAAAGTAGAGAAGAATTAGTAGTGTGCCTTCCTGATGCCTTTATAGATCGTTTCAGGTTTACATATTGGGCGATTCCCTTTTGGAAAGATCACATGGATCATTATATGGATTTTTACAGAGAACTATGTAATGATTCATGGTATGGCTCAACCTTTGTATCTCGACCTTATATCGATTTTGAAGACAAGAGTCAAGCTAAATCCCAATTTGAAAAATTGAAAAGTATCTGGAAAAACCGTGACTTACTGATAGTTGAAGGAGCGACCTCTCGTTCAGGTGTAGGGAATGATTTGTTCGATGAGGCAAATTCTATCAAGCGAATTATCTGTCCTTCTCATAGTGCCTTTTCTAGAGTTCATGAAATTGAACATGAAATTGAAAAGTATGCTGCTGGTCGCTTGATTTTATGTATGCTTGGGCCTACAGCAAAAGTTTTAGCCTATCATTTAAGTCGAAAGGGTCACCAAGTCTTAGATATTGGGCATATTGACTCCGAGTATGAGTGGATGAAGATGGGTGCTAAAACCAAGGTTAAATTTTCACATAAGCATACAGCAGAGTATAATTTTGATCAAGATATTGAGTTCATTGAGGATGAAACCTATAATAGTCAGATTGTTGCAAGGATATTAGAATAACTTATAAGTATGATTAATGAGTTCACAATTTTGATTGAACATTTTTAGACAAATAAAGAAATTAATGAGGGTATCTCTCTAAAATAATAGATATTTTAAATAAAATGAGTCTATTATGAACAGGAATTTGAAGAAACATTTTCATTATTTACCTGGAGGCTACCCAACAACTATATTGCTATATAAATAAAGATTTATTCTATAATTTTAAGATTGTAGGTGAAATGTATGGAATCTTTGATTAGTGTTATTATTCCAGTTTATAATACTGAAAGTTATATTGGAGTTTGCTTGGAAAGTCTTGTTAAACAGACTTATACAAATTTTGAAGTGCTTATGATTGATGATGGTTCTACAGATAATTCAGGAAGAATTTGTCAGGAATATGCAGAGAGTGACTCCCGTTTTCATTACTATAGGAAAGAAAATGGCGGAGTTTCCTCTGCTCGTAATTTGGGGATTGAATACTCCAGAGGTGATTATTTAACTTTTGTTGATTCAGATGACTGGGTTGAGGAAGATTATTTAGAAGTTCTATATTCTGCTCTAGTATCCGAATCTGCGTCAGTCTCAATTTCAACATATAAAAGATTTTCTATGGAAGATAATACTTGGTATGTTCATTCTTTTCAAAGAGGTTACGATAAACGAGTCTTTCATCATCTAGAACTAATCAATGAATTAATTGATTTGGATTCTTTCGATCATTCATATCGTTTTGTAAGTGGAAAGTTAGTAAGAAAAGATGTTGTGGGGGATATTCGTTTTAATTCTCTAACTAGTTTAGGTGAAGATATGGAATTTTGGTTTAAAATCTATCTAATCTCACCTAAATCTGTCTATATCAATAGAGATAGTTATGTTTATAGAGTAGGTGAAGGCTCGACGAGACATTTTAGTTTACTCAAAATCAGGTGTGATTTACAGCAACGTGAAAATTTTATAGCTCTTCTTGCTGCTCGAAATATAGATGTTGGTCGATACGTAGACAATTTTGTATCCCTGTTAAAATTTCGAAAAAAAGAACTTGAAGATAAAAATCTATCATCAACAGATACGATGAAATGGATTAAGGAAACATTATGTTTACTTGATAAGTAAGTGAATAAAGTGATTTTAATTTTATGTAAAGATGATAGAATAAAATCTATTTGGTTTAATTTATGCAGGACAATAAATAATGTTAGTAAGAATAAATGATAAGGATTTAAAATGGGAAATACCAAACGTGCAGTAGTATTTGCAGGTGATTACGCTTATATTCGACAAATTGAAACAGCTTTGAAATCAATCTGTAGACACAATAGTCATTTGAAAATTTATTTGCTAAATCAGGACATTCCTCAGGAATGGTTTAGTCAAATAAGAATATATTTACAAGAGATGGGTGGCGACTTGATTGATTGCAAGTTGATTGGCTCACAGTACAAAATGAACTGGTCTAATAAACTACCTCATATCAATCATATGACCTTTGCTCGCTATTTTATTCCAGATTTTGTAACAGAAGATAAAGTTCTCTATCTAGATAGTGATTTGATTGTGACTGATGATTTGACCGATTTGTTTGAATTAGATTTGGGTGAAAATTATTTGGCTGCAACTCGTTCTTGCTTTGGAGCAGGTCTTGGATTCAATGCTGGTGTTCTCTTGATTAACAATAAACAATGGAAATCTGAAAGTATCCGGCAACAATTGATTGAGTTAACAGAAAAAGAACATGAGAATGTGGCAGAAGGTGATCAGTCAATTTTGAATATGCTTTTTCATGACTCATATATTGAAATAAACGAAACGTTTAATTACCAGATTGGTTTTGATAAAGGGGCCGCAGAACAAGGACATGCTTGGATTTTGGAAAAATCAATTAATCCACTCCCTAAAGTTTTGCATTATATTTCTAATGATAAACCTTGGAATCAATTTTCTGTAGGACGTCTCCGAGAAAATTGGTGGAATTATTCTTTTATGGAATGGGGGTATATCGTATCTACTTGGAAAGAAAGGGGAGAGCACTATTCTGCTAATATATATAAGCCGAAATTAACTTGTATGAATCTGACTAACTCATGGTGTGTTGAGAATATGAAATTTTTAGCTCAGTCTTTACCTGAAGTACATTTTCATATTGCAGCTCACACTTTTATGGCAGATGAGTTAAAAGTTCTATCTAGTTTTCAAAATGTCAGCTTATACCCTAACTCATTTCCAATTCTAATAGAAAAAGTTTTAAAAGAATCTGATATATATTTAGATATAAATCATGAGGATAAATTAGGTTATATTTATGATTTAGTCAAGAAGCATTCTAAGCCTATGTTAGCTTTTGACAATACTCGACTTCCTAATCTCGATGATAGTTCATATGAAAGTATTTGTTCACATGAAAGGCCAGAAGAAATGGTAGAGGTTATAAGAAAATACATGGAGAATCAATTATGCAACAATCAATCGTTCTAGCTACGGATAATAATTACTTGGTACAGGCCGAAACAACAATCAAGTCTATTCTTGTTCATAACACAAATGTATGTATCTATGTTTTGAATAATGATATTGCTCCAGAGTGGTTTAAGTTATAAAATGCGACATTAAGTACAGTAAATTCACGAGTTATTAATATTCATGTGGATAAGAATATGTTTAACAATTATAAAACAGGAGACTTGATTAACTATACAACTTTTTTTAGATATTTGATTCCGGACTTAATTCCTTCTGATAGGACCTTATATTTAGATTGTGATTTGTTAGTAGCAGGAGATTTATCTGAATTATTTACTATTGATATGGAAGGAAAACCTGTTGCTGCTGTTGCCAGTCCCTACGCATGGGAAAGTGATTTATATGGTTTTAACGCAGGAGTCTTACTGATCGATAATAAGTTGTGGAGAGAGAATCTTTATATACCTCAGCTTTTAAGTTTGACAGAGGAGAAGCAAGCTGAGGTTGCAATGGCTGACCAAAGTATATTAAATATTTTCTTTCAACATAATTGGAAGGAAATTGACAGCACATATAATTATCTGGTAGGATTGGATTATAATTATAGAGATGCAGAATTGCCGAGATTAGAAAATGAACTCCCTATAATTATCCATTTCGCAGGGACACACAAACCTTGGCATACTTATAGTAGTACTCGACTTCGTGAACTTTGGTGGAGTTATAGAAATTTGGATTGGCTTGAAATTTTGTCAAAAACTCCTAATTTGGATTTTGGACAACGAAGTCATCAATCAAAAAAGCAAATATTTATTTTAACACTGGCTGCAGAAATAGAACATATCCACTTTCTTATCAGTTCTTTATTTGATTGGCATTTTCATATCGCAGCTCCGTGTTATTGCTCTGAACCGTTAACTTCGTTATCTCAGTATACAAATGTGACAGTATATCAAAATGTTTTGCATAGTAAAATTGACTGGTTGTTATCTGATTCAATCGTTTATTTAGATATTAATCACTATATAGAGACGATGAATATTCTTAGTAGAGCGAAAGAGCAAAAACTTAAGATTTTCACGTTTGATACTACAAGGAAATCAAATGATGATAACTTATACGATGGAATATTTTCAATTGATAGACCTGATGAAATGGTTTCGGCTATACAGTTGATTGAGCCAGATTTTTAATAGTTGTTTGAGAGGCTAAAAGTTGAACAGTCTGAAATTTATTGAGTATGTATTACGAAGATTTCTTAACTTATATTTATCATAAAAATACTTTGATTATTTTTGTAAATATTAAAATTGCTTGAATTATTCAATAACTAATTTATAAAATTAAGATAGATTAAAATTTTGAATTTTTGATGAAGTTGTTTTTGAGAAGTAGTAATATTTTTAAGTTATTGTTTTGATTTTTAGGGCTTTATATAATGATTGAACCATTTAAAATTTAGAAACCATGTTAATGTTATGGATAGAGTGAATAAGGGGTTAATAGTTTATGAAGAAAGCAATCGTACTGGGGGCAGATAATGGTTATATGGATAAGGTGGAAACTACCATCAAGTCTGTTTGTGCTCACAATCATAATATAAAATTTTACATATTTAACGATGATTTGCCCTCTGACTGGTTTCGAATTATGAATTTCAGATTGAAAGCTAATCATTCTGAAATTGTAAATGTAAAAATTTCTGACCATACTCTTAAAAATTACCGGTTAGCAATTAGTTATCTTTCCTACGCAGCCTATTTTCGCTATTTCATAGGAGAATTTGTAGAAGAAGATCGAGCGATTTACCTTGATTCAGATATAATCGTAACATCTTGCTTGGATGAATTGTTTAACATCGATTTGGAAGATTATTGGTTAGCCGGAGTTGCTGATTACTTTGATGGAGATTATACGGGTGGATTTAACTCGGGAATGATGGTTATTCCTGTTAAAAAGTGGAAGGAAAGTGATATAGCCAATCAACTCTTACAATTAACAGAACAATACCATCAAACAGTATTTGGAGATCAGGGGATTTTAAATATCTTATTTAAGGAAAAGTGGAAAAAAGTGGGGCGCCTTTATAATTTTATGGTTGGTATGGATACGCTGGCTCAAGTTGTGAATGATGAGTCTTGGTATCAATCATCTTTACCAGATGGTGTTTTACCAAAAGTTATTCATTATACGGGCGATAAACCTTGGTATCACTTATCAAAGAATCGTTATAGATCTATATGGTGGTTTTATTATAGTGTGGAGTGGTCAGATATTCTTCTGAGAAAAAATCCTATAAAAGGTCAATTATTGAGCGATTTTAATACTCTTATTGACCCTCCTCTTTTTCATACTGCGATATTTACAGATTCATGTGAATTGGAGCAGATTGAAAGGTTATTAATAGAGTTTCCTCAGGTACATTTTTCGATTTTAGCACACACTTCATTTGCTTCGTCTGTTATTGACTTACAACAATTTTCAAATGTATCTGTATATCCGGGATTCATTCCTTTTACATTTGATGAAGTGTTAAAAAATCTTGATTTTTATTTAGATATTAACCATGGAAATCAAATAGCTGATATTATTAGTAAAGTTCGTGCATTAGGCAAACCAATCTATTCCTTTGATGTTACTAATCATGACGATGCAGGTTATAATAAAGTTTATGAAGTTTCTGAAATTATGCAAATGATCAAAGATATAAAATTGTATCTTGGAACAATAAAATAGGGATAAAAGAGATGAATAAAATAATAGCGATGGGGGCCGATAATGGCTATATGAATAAGGTAGAGACAACTATTAAATCAATAGCAGCTTTTAACGATCATTTTAAAATCTATGTATTTAATGATGATTTGCCATCAGAATGGTTTCGTGTTATGAATAGGCGTTTAGCCCCACTTGATTCGGTAGTAGTTAATGTAAAAATTTCAGATAACAATTTGCGAAAATACAATCTCCCAACACCTCATTTATCATACGCTGCTTATTTTCGTTTTTTTATTCCAGATATGATAACTGAGGATAAAGTATTATATTTGGATTCTGATATTATAATCAATGATGATTTAACGAATCTTTTTGAAATTGATTTAGGGAATAGTCCTGTAGCTGCAGTCAGAGATGAATTGCAAGAAACAAATTTTAATTCGGGGGTATTGCTTATTAATAATTCTTATTGGAGAGCTCACTCAATCTCAAGGCAACTTTTTAGTGTGGCTGATCAATATCATGAAGTTGAGTTTGGAGATCAAGGAATCTTAAATCGTTTTTTTGTAGGACAATGGAAAGAACTGGATTCCAAATATAATTTTATGGTAGGTATGGATACCATTGCTGAGAGATTTCAAAAAAACGAATGGTATGAAAAAGCAAATAAATATGAGTCTCTGATTTCCATTATTCATTACACAGATAGTAAACCTTGGTCATCAGTGTATAATAATCGTTTAGGAGATAGATGGTGGTTTTATTATACATTGGAGTGGTCAGATATTATTCTACGAAAAGAGATTATCAAGCATGGTTTAGAAGTGGTTACAGAAAAAGAAAAGTATCACACTGCAATTTTTACGAATGCTTGTGAGATGGAACATCTGGAGTATTTAATAAAAGCACTACCAGAGGTTCATTTTCATATTCTAGCGCATACTAATTTCGCCTCTCAAGTAGTTGATTTACAACGTTATTTAAATGTATCAATCTATCCTCAGTTTAATCGTTATAATTTTGAAAATATACTAAATAGAATAGATTTTTATTTAGATATTAATCATTACAATGAAATTATGAATATTATTCAAGAGGTTCATAGACTCGGTAAACCGATTTTTTCATTTGATAACACAAGCAAAGATCAGACAGGTAAAAGTTTTATATTTTCTTCGCTTGCTCCTGAAACTATGGTAGAAGAAATCATTACTTATCTTAATTCTTTGCATAAATAAATTAGCCATCTATTGTAAATATTTAATAAATAATTTATAAGATGCAGTATTTAGCAACTAGTAATGAGAGGTGTGAAATGACTAGAAAATCTATTGTATTAGCGGCAGATAATGCCTATCTTATTCCTTTAGAGACGACTATAAAGTCTGTTTTGTATCACAATAGAGATGTTGATTTTTATATTCTTAATAGTGATATAGCTCCTGAATGGTTCAAATTATTGGGGAGAAAAATGGAAGTTGTAAATTCAACAATCCATAATGTACACATTGATAGAGAACTTTTTGAAGACTATAAAACAGGGCCACATTTAAACTATGCTTCTTACTTTAGATTTTTTGCGACAGAAGTGGTTGAATCTGACAGAGTATTGTATTTGGATTCTGATATCATCGTAACTGGGGAATTAACTTCGCTATTTCTGATAGATTTAAAAGGACATTCTATTGGAGCTGTTGATGATGTCTATGCCTATGAAGGACGAAAATCTGGATTTAATTCTGGAGTTTTGTTAATGGATGTTGCAAAGTGGAAAGAACATTCTATAGTTAATAGTTTATTGGAATTAGCAGCTGGGCAGAATCAAGCTGTTCATCTTGGGGATCAGAGTATATTGAATATTTACTTTGAAAATCAATGGCTACCATTAGAAGAAAATTATAACTATATGGTTGGTGTTGATATTTATCGTTTAGATCAGGAGTGTGAACGTTTGGATGACAATCCACCTACAATTGTTCACTATGCTAGTCATGATAAGCCATGGAATACATACAGTATATCTAGATTACGTGAATTATGGTGGGTGTATAGAGACCTAGATTGGACTGAGATTGCTTTTAAATATTCTAACCTTGATTATTTTGTACGATCAAAGCAATCTGAGAAGAATGCTTTTGTTGCAACATGGGTATTAGAAGTAGAGCATTTAGAGTTCTTAATTCGTGAGTTACCTGATTGGCATTTTCATATTGCTGCTCCAGTGTATTGTGCATCTGCTTTAACTAATCTTTCTATGTATAAAAATGTAACTATTTATCAAAATATTATTCATAAAAGGATAGAATGGCTATTAGATGATGCAACTCTCTATCTAGATATTAACCATGGGGCTGAGGTCTTCGATGTTTTGTCTAAAGCTAGAGAGAGAGGAAGAAAAATCTTTACTTTTGAAAATACTAGAAAGTCATCTGATGATAGTATGTATGATGGTATTTTTTCTGTAGATAGACCTGAAGAAATGTCCAGAGTCTTAAGGAAATTAGAAGTCTGATCTTTATCATTTAGTGTAAGAATAATATATAATAAAAGTGAGATTTGACCCCAAAGCAAATAAAGGAGTATTTTGTGACTAAGATTTATTCGTCTATAGCAGTAAAAAAAGGACTATTTACCTTATTTCTACTGTTTATCTATGTATTGGGAAGTCGTATTACTCTCCCTTTTGTTGATTTGAATTCCAAAGATTTCTTAGGTGGTTCAACAGCCTACCTAGCTTTTTCAGCAGCCCTTACAGGTGGAAACCTAAGAAGTTTATCTATTTTTTCTATAGGATTATCACCTTGGATGTCTGCAATAATTTTGTGGCAGATGTTTTCTTATTCTAAAAAATTGGGGCTAAGTTCTACAGCGATTGAAATTCAAGATCGCCGAAAAATGTATCTGACCTTGCTGATAGCTGTTATTCAATCCTTGGCGGTTAGCTTGAGCTTACCAGTACAATCCCCCTACTCGGCAATTTTGGTTGTTCTAATGAATACCTTGTTGCTGATAGCAGGAACAATTTTTCTGGTTTGGTTGTCAGATTTAAATGCTAGTATGGGTATTGGGGGTTCTATTGTAATCCTCCTATCCAGCATTGTTTTAAATATCCCTCAGGATGTTATTGAAACTTTTAAACTGGTTCATATCCCTACAGGGATTGTTGTCTTGCTTGTTTTTATGACCATTATATTTTCTTACTTGCTTGCCATTATGTATCGAGCTCGCTATTTGGTTCCTGTTAATAAAATTGGTTTACATAATCGTTTTAAACGCTATTCTTATCTCGAAATTATGTTGAATCCTGCAGGTGGGATGCCTTATATGTATGTGATGAGTTTCCTGAGTGTACCAACTTATCTGTTCATCTTGCTGGGTTTTATCTTCCCTAATCATTCAGGGCTAGTGGCTTTATCAAAGGAATTTATTGTTGGGAAGCCTTTGTGGGTCTATGTTTATATTTCGGTCTTATTTTTATTTAGTATCATTTTTGCATTTGTTACTATGAATGGAGAAGAGATTGCAGACCGCATGAAAAAATCTGGCGAATACATCTATGGAATTTATCCAGGTGAGGACACTAGTCGATTTATTAATCGATTGGTCCTTCGTTTCTCAGTCATAGGTGGTCTCTTTAATGTGATCATGGCAGGTGGTCCCATGCTTTTTGTTTTGTTTGATGAAAGGTTATTAAGATTGGCAATGATTCCAGGCTTGTTTATGATGTTTGGGGGCATGATTTTTACGATTGGAGACGAGGTCAAGGCTTTAAGGTTAAATGAAACCTATAAACCCTTAATTTAGGAGAATTTTATGTATTATTTTATTCCAGCTTGGTATGGTTCAGAAAGAACATGGCATGCAACTATCACTCCATGGTATTTTTCTCATTTTCGTTTTGAATTTGATGATACCTTTCATCAGATTCGCCTCCTTCAAAGGCAAGATATAGATTCTCGTCTATTAGTATTAGCTTACCAGCCTCATCTACGTTATTTTTTACATAGACATGGGGTGTTAGAAACGGATACTTATTCCGTTTTTGATGTTATGCAAGATTTTCATAATCTCCATACCCAAGTTTTAACCATTAGAGATATTGAGTGGGATAATGACTGTGAATTTATTTATAGTCCCTTTACGATTATCGTTCAAAAAAATGGGAAGAAATTTGCTAAGGTTGAACATGGGGTTGAAGGCTTCATCAGTGATATACAGTATTTTGAACCGAATGATCAAATACATATGCACTATATCATGGATGATCGTGGATTTGTATCGAGTGTTATCTTTTTTGAAGATGGGCAAGCAGCCTATCAAGAATATCTGAATCCCAAGGGAGTGTGGCAATTTAGAGAGCATTTAAAAGAAGGCGGACGGGTAGAAGTCAATCCCATTTTTGGTTACCGCTTTAAAGCGCTTATCTATCAAAATATGGGAGACTTGGTGGCAGAATTTTTTGAGAATTATCTGCAAAAATATGTGAAGGATCAGGATATTTTTATGGTTCCTTCTCATTCTCATCATGACCAGCTAGTATTAGACCGTTTACCTAGAGAAAATCCGAAACTGTTGAGTCTTTTCATTGGACGTAATCCTCAAGATACCTTTAGGGATTTAGATTTAACTTTTGAAAAATCGGATTTGATTTTGGTGGATAGAGAGGATAGTTTACGATTGTTGCAGGAGTTGTATCCTGAACGAATGCATCAATTTTATCATTTATCATCTTTTGACACCCGATTACGATTGGGGAGAAGCCAAACTAAGAAAGAATCCATCATTTATTATCAACTGGATTTTGAACAGGGGATTGATAACCAAGCACTGCTTCAAGTCTTGTCCTTTGTCGCTGAAAATAAAGATACTGAGGTGATTTTTGGAGCATTTGCTGCTAGTCAGGAGCAAATGAATGAGGTGGAAGGGATTGTTGAGTCTTTAATCCAAGAAAACATTCAATCCGAAAATCTGGGGAAGGCGATTGATTATGGTGATGCAGAAAATCCTCTGGAAGAAAACCAACACCAGGACTTACGATTGCAGTTTGTCAACTTGAATGATGAGTTAGATTTGATAAAAACACTAGAATTTGTCCGTTTGATTGTGGATTTAAATAGACATCCTCATCTCTACACACAGATAGCTGGGATTAGTGCAGGAATTCCTCAAATCAACCTAGTTGAAACCGTCTATGTTGAACATTTAAAAAATGGTTATTTGTTAGCAGATGTGACAGAATTTTCTAAGGCTGCACATTATTACACAGATAGGTTGAAAGAGTGGAATGAGTCCTTGATTTATTCAATTGATAAGATTAAGGAGCACACTGGACAACAATTTCTTGGAAAATTAGAGAAATGGATAGAGGAGGTTAAAAATGTCAAAGGAACTTAATATTTTACAGATAGGACTTGCCAATTGGGAAAATCAATATGACATAGCTGAAAATATGAGTTGGTATCATTTTTACCCAAACTCATCAGAAGCCCTTCGTGAAATAATAGAAAAAGAGGATATTAGCCGTTTTCATGCAGTTTTAATAGAAGATGGTCAGTATGCTAAAGACTTATTTTCCTTTGTAAAATATTTTGAACCTTATACTTTATTTTATGACCAGAATCTACAAATAAATGATAGAGAGATTGTGGATTTTCTAAAAAAACGATGTGCACAAGCAATTGATTTTTCAAGTCCCCAACAATTAATCAATGATTTGAGTAAATCTCTTTTTGGCGGTGGTTATGGTGATAAACTCTTTCCTTCGACGATACAAGTGAATTCAAACTTTACAGGAGCTATTTCTTATCAAGGATTGGATTATGTTAGTTTGGAAGGTGAATTTGGACAAGATTTTACCCAACTTGCCTATTGGGCTTATAATATAGTGGTTCAAAAAACACTCCCTATTGAGTTATGGCTTGAATATGAAAAGCAGGGGAATTGTGACTTTCGTTTAGTAATTCGTAAAATATGGAGTGGCTCTGTTGATGATTTCTTTGAAGAGACAATAGTGTCTGAAAAAGACTTGGAGCAAGCACTTTTTATGGATAATCGAGATGGAGATTACTTTCTCTCGATATCCGTTGAAGCAAGAGGTCATGGAACTATCAAACTAGGTAATCTTCACCAACGTTGGAGTCGAAAACAATTTGGTAAGTTTGTTCTTGGTGGAAATATCCTACATGATTCCAAGCGTGATGAAATAAACTATTTCTTCCATCCAGGTGATTTTAAACCGCCTTTAGCTATCTATTTTGCAGGTTATCGACCTGCAGAAGGATTCGAGGGTTACTTTATGATGAAAACTCTAGGATGTCCCTTCATTTTATTTTCTGATCCACGTTTAGAGGGGGGAGCTTTTTATCTAGGAACTGATGAGCTAGAGGGAAAGGTCAAAGAGACGATTGCTCATTATCTTGATTATTTAGGCTTTGATCGCAAGGATTTGATTTTATCAGGCCTTTCTATGGGAACGTTTCCGGCTCTCTATTATGGTGCTTCTTTTGAACCTCATGCTATTATAGTTGGTAAGCCCTTGGCAAACTTAGGAACCATAGCTAGCCGCGGACGTTTAGCAAGTCCTAGAGTTTTTCCTACGAGTTTTGATGTTTTAAAACATCAAACTGGAGGAGTAAGCCTAAATCACATGTTGGAGTTAGACCAGCGTTTTTGGAAAGTATTTAAACAAGCAAATTTTTCAAAGACAACCTTTGGTTTGTCCTACATGAAGGATGAAGATATGGATCCTCAGGCTTATGAGAATCTAGTTACTTATTTATGTAATACAGGTGCCAAGATTTTATCTAAAGGAACTGCTGGACGACACAATGATGATACAGATACCAATATTGCTTGGTTTCTTCACTTTTATCGAATGGTACTAGCAAGTGGTTTTGGAAGGGAGAAAGAATGATTATCACACAGAGACAGTCTATTCATTGGGGAGAAGTTGGTGGGACTTATATGTACGGATCAACTGTATTTTATTACCCTGACAAAAGTATTCGGCTCTATAATCCTCTATTGCCATCTGGGGAGATTCTCAAGACTTGGCTTTCTAGTGTCAATTACCAGGCTGCACGGACTCAGCCCCAGCTTCCCTTACTAAAAAGAAATCAGGAGTATCAACTATCACTGGTTTTTGATTGTCAGCCTGAAAATGGGGTTTATACCAAGATAACTTTTTTTGACCGCTATGGTGATATTTTAGAAGAAAAGGTAGAAAAAGTGAAAGATTTTATATTTACTTATCCAGAAGATAGTTATACTTATCAAGTTTCTCTTTTAAGTGCTGGTTTTGAATCCTTAACTTTTTATCATTTTTCTATCAAGGAGATCAGAAGTGTTTAGACGTTTAGGTCAAGATTTCCAGCTTAGGAAAGTAAAAAAGATTTTAAAGAGGATCAATAGCTTAAAAGGCAAGATGTCCTCTCTTTCAGATCAAGAATTAGTCGCTAAAACAGTGGAGTTTCGTCAGCGTCTTTCCAAGGGAGAAAGGCTAGATGACCTTTTAGTAGAAGCTTTTGCTGTGGTGCGTGAAGCGGACAAACGGATTTTAGGGATGTTCCCCTATGATGTTCAGGTCATGGGAGCTATTGTCATGCACTATGGAAATGTTGCTGAAATGAACACAGGGGAAGGGAAAACCCTAACAGCCACCATGCCTGTCTATTTGAATGCTCTTTCGGGAGAAGGAGTGATGGTCGTTACGCCAAATGAGTATTTAGCAAAGCGGGATGCAGAGGAAATGGGCCAAGTTTATCGTTTCCTAGGCTTGACCATTGGGGTACCATTTGTGGAAGATCCAAAGAAGGAAATGAAAGCTGAAGAAAAGAAACGTATCTATGCTTCGGATATCATCTATACAACCAATAGTAATTTAGGTTTTGATTACCTAAATGATAATCTAGCTTCGAATGAAGAAGGTAAGTTTTTGCGACCTTTTAACTATGTCATTATTGATGAAATTGATGATATCTTGCTGGATAGTGCACAAACTCCTTTGATTATTGCGGGTTCTCCTCGTGTTCAGTCAAATTACTATGCAATCATTGATACACTGGTGACAACGCTGGTCGAAGGAGAGGATTATATTTTCAAAGAGGAGAAGGAAGAGGTCTGGTTTACTACTAAGGGTGCTAAGTCTGCTGAAAGTTTCCTAGGGATTGATAATTTATATAAGGAAGAACATGCTTCCTTTGCTCGTCATTTAGTTTATGCGATTCGAGCCCATAAACTCTTTACCAAAGATAAGGACTATATCATTCGTGGGAATGAAATGGTACTGGTGGATAAGGGAACAGGCCGTCTAATGGAAATGACCAAACTGCAGGGAGGACTTCATCAGGCCATTGAAGCAAAGGAACACGTGAAGTTATCTCCTGAAACGAGAGCTATGGCTTCCATTACCTATCAAAGTCTCTTTAAGATGTTTAAAAAAGTATCTGGAATGACGGGGACAGGAAAGGTAGCAGAAAAAGAATTTCTTGAGACTTATAATATGGCTGTTATTCGGATTCCAACCAATCGTCCTAGACAACGGATTGATTATCCCGATAATCTCTATGTGACTTTACCAGAGAAAGTGTATGCATCTTTGGAATACATCAAAGAGTATCATGCTAAGGGGAATCCCTTACTCGTTTTTGTTGGTTCAGTGGAGATGTCTCAACTTTATTCGTCGCTCTTGCTCAGAGAGGGAATTGCCCACAATGTTCTCAATGCTAATAATGCTGCACGTGAGGCCCAAATTATCGCGGAATCAGGTCAGATGGGGGCCGTAACAGTGGCTACCTCTATGGCAGGACGTGGTACGGATATTAAACTCGGTAAGGGAGTTGCAGAGCTTGGTGGCTTGATTGTCATTGGAACAGAGCGGATGGAGAGTCAGCGGATTGACCTTCAAATCCGTGGACGTTCTGGCCGTCAGGGAGATCCTGGTATGAGTAAGTTTTTTGTATCACTGGAAGATGATGTTATTAAGAAATTTGGTCCATCTTGGGTTCACAAGAAGTATAAAGATTACCAAGTTCAAGATATGATGCAACCAGAAATTCTCAAAGGTCGTAAGTATCGGAAATTAGTTGAAAAAGCTCAACAAGCAAGTGATAGTGCTGGACGTTCGGCACGTCGTCAGACCTTAGAGTATGCTGAGAGCATGAATATCCAACGTGATATAGTTTACAAGGAACGCAATCGTCTAATAGATGGTTCTCGTGACTTAGAAGATGTAGTTGTGGATATTATTGAGAGATATACAGAAGCGGTATCGTCTGAACACTATGCCAGTCGTGAATTACTATTTCACTTTATTGTTACCAATATCAGTTTCCATGTAAAGGAAATTCCAGATAATCTAGACCTATCTAATCAGAAACAAGTCCGCTCCTTTATTCGACAAGTTGTGAATAGAGAACTCTCTGAAAAGAAGGAATTACTGGAACAACATGACTTGTATGAACAGTATTTACGGCTCTCTCTACTTAAGGCTATCGATGATAACTGGGTGGAGCAAGTAGACTATCTACAACAATTATCCATGGCTATCGGTGGCCAGTCTGCTAGTCAGAAAAATCCAATCGTAGAGTATTATCAAGAAGCCTATGCAGGTTTTGAAACGATGAAAGAGCAAATTCGTGCTGATATGGTACGGAATCTCCTGATGGGGCTGGTTGAGGTCACTCCCAAAGGTGAAATCGTGACTCATTTTCCATAAGAGGAGAAAATATGACAATTTACAATATAAATTTAGGAATTGGTTGGGCTAGTAGCGGTGTAGAATACGCCCAAGCCTATCGTGCTGGTGTTTTTCGGAAATTAAATCTGTCCTCTAAGTTTATCTTTACAGATATGATCTTAGCTGATAATATTCAGCATTTGACAGCCAATATTGGTTTTGATGATGAGCAAGTGATCTGGCTTTATAATCATTTTACAGATATCAAGATTGCGCCGACTAGCGTGACAGTGGATGATGTCTTAGCTTACTTTGGTGGTGAAGAAAGTCACAGAGAAAAAAATGGCAAGGTTTTACGTATCTTCTTTTCTGACCAAGATAAGTTTGTCACCTGTTATTTGGTTGATGAGAACAAGGACTTGGTCCAATACGCGGAGTATGTCTTTAAAGGAAAACTGATTCGTAAAGATTACTTTTCTTACACTCGTTATTGTAGCGAGTACTTTGCTCCCAAGGACAATGTTGCAGTCCTATATCAACGAACTTTTTATAATGAAGACGGGACTCCGGCCTATGATATCTTGATGAATCAAGGGAAGGAAGAAGTTTATCGTTTTAAGGATAAGATTTTCTATGGAAAGCCAGCTTTCATGCGTGCTTTTATGAAATCCTTGAATTTGAACAAGTCTGATTTGGTCATTCTGGATAGGGAGACAGGCATTGGTCAGGTTGTGTTTGAGGAAGCACAGGCCGCGCATCTAGCGGTAGTTGTTCATGCGGAGCATTATAGTGAAAATGCTACAAATGAGGACTATATCCTTTGGAATAATTACTATGACTATCAGTTTACCAATGCGGATAAGGTTGACTTCTTTATCGTATCAACTGACAGACAAAAGGAAGTGTTGCAAGAGCAATTTGCCAAATATACCCAGCACCAACCAAAGGTTGTTACCATTCCTGTAGGAAGTATTGATTCCTTGACTGAGTCAAATCAAGGACGTAAGCCATTTTCTTTGATTACCGCTTCACGTCTTGCCAAAGAAAAACACATTGACTGGTTGGTTAAGGCGGTCATTGAAGCTCGTAAGGAAATTCCTGAATTAACCTTTGATATCTATGGTAGCGGTGGGGAGGATTCTCTGCTCAGAGAAATTATTGCATCTCATCAGGCTGAGGATTACATCAAGCTCAAGGGACATGCGGAACTTTCGCAGATTTATAGCCAGTATGAGGTCTATTTGACGGCTTCTACCAGTGAAGGATTTGGTTTGACCTTGATGGAAGCTATTGCTTCAGGTCTACCACTAATCGGTTTTGATGTGCCTTATGGTAATCAGACCTTTATAGAAGATGGGCAAAATGGTTATCTGATTCCAAGTTCATCTGACCATGTAGAAGATCAAATCAAGCAAGCTTATGCGGCTAAGATTTGTCAATTGTATCATGAAAATCGTTTGGAAGCTATGCGTGCCCATTCTTATCAAATTGCAGAAGGTTTCTTAACCGAAGAAATTTTAGAAAAGTGGAAGAAAACAGTAGAGGAGGTGCTCCATGATTGAACTTTATGATCGTTATAGTCAGGAAAGTCGAGATTTACATGAAAGTCTAGTCGCTACTGGTCTTTCTCAACTTGGAGTGGTCATCGATGCAGATGGTTTTCTGCCTGATGGTCTGGTATCTCCTTTTACTTATTATCTAGGTTATGAGGAGGGAAAACCTCTCTATTTTAACCAAGTATCTGTTCCAGCTTTTTGGGAAATTTCAGGAAATAATCAGTCTGCTCGTATTGAAGATATGACGCAGGAGAGAGCCGTTATTCATTATGCTGATGGAATGCAGGCCCGCTTGGTAAAACAGGTAGATTGGAAAGACCTGGAAGGTAGAGTCCGTCAGGTTGACCATTACAATCGCTTCGGAGCTTGCTTTGCTACAACGACCTATAGCGCAGATAGTGAGCCAATCATGACGGTTTACCAAGATGTCAATGGCCAGGAGGTTTTACTTGAAAACCACGTAACGGGTGATATCTTATTGACCTTACCTGGTCATTCCATGCGTTACTTTACCAATCGAGTAGAATTTATCACCTTCTTTTTGCAAGATTTGGAGCTAGATAAGCATCAGATTGTCTTTAATACTTTAGCGACTCCTTTTTTGGTTTCCTTCTATCATCCAGATAAGTCTGGCTCAGATGTTTTGGTTTGGCAGGAACCTCTCTATGATGCCATTCCGGGCAATATGCAGTTGATTTTGGAAAATGATGATGTGCGTACTAAGAAAATCATCATTCCAAACAAGGCGACTTATGAGCGCGCTTTAGAGTTGACTGACGAGAAATACCATGATCAGTTTGTGCACTTGGGTTACCATTACCAGTTTAAACGCGATAATTTCCTAAGACGAGATGCCTTAATCTTGACTAATTCCGATCAGATTGAGCAAGTAGAAGCAATCGTAGAAGCCTTGCCTGATGTCACTTTCCGTATCGCAGCGGTGACAGAGATGTCTTCTAAGCTCTTAGATATGCTTCGCTATCCTAATGTGGTACTTTATCAGAACGCTAGTCCACAGAAGATTCAGGAGTTGTATCAACTATCGGATATTTATTTGGATATCAATCACAGCAATGAGTTGTTGCAGGCAGTGCGTCAGGCCTTTGAGCACAATCTCTTGATTCTGGGATTCAACCAAACGGTACACAATAGACTCTATATCGCTCCTGATCATCTATTTGAAAGTAGTGAAGTTTCTGCTTTGGTTGAGACCATTAAACTGGCTCTTTCAGATGTTGATCAAATGCGTCAGGCACTTGGCAAACAAGGCCAACATGCCAACTATGTTGACTTGGTGCGATATCAGGAAACCTTGCAAACTGTTTTAGGAGGCTAACATGTCAGAGGAAGATTTATTTTACAAAGACGTTGAAGGCCGCATGGAAGAGTTGAAACAAAAACCCATCAAGAAGGAAAAAGAAACCCGAGGGGAAAAGATTAGTAAGACTTTTTCACTCTTACTGGGTTTGATGATTCTGATTGGTTTGCTCTTTACTTTGCTGGGAATTTTGAGGTAGATCTATGATTGAAATACTAATTGTTTTAGCTATTATCCTATCTCTTGCTTTGATTGTATTGGTAACTATACAACCCCGTCAAAATCAACTATTTTCCATGGATGCCACTAGTAATATTGGTAAACCAAGTTACTGGCAGAGCAACACCTTGGTAAAGGTGCTCACCTTATTGGTGAGTTTGGCCTTATTTGTCTTATTACTAACCTTTATGGTGCTAACTTACAAATAAAAGAAAACTTCAGATATTCACTTTTGGTGATTGGTCTGAAGTTTTCTTTTTTACTGTCCATATTTTTGGTAAAAATCAACTTTTACTTGGATGAAGGTTTTGGCCTCGCGTAGGAGTTGAAGAAGGGTGGCGCGGGTTTCAAATTCTTCTCTTGTCTTGGGTAGACTACGGTTCCGGAAGACTTCCAGATAGCGTTCAATTTCATCTAGCAAATCAGAAGCAGGATTGGTCTGGCTCAGTTGAGCTGCAATTTTTGAAAAGAGTTGGGCCAAAATCAGGCTCTCACTGGCAGCTAGGTGACAGGTGTTGATGTGCTGGGCCATGTTTCGCAGGATACGACTTTGTCGCTGTCTCATCTCAAAGTAGTGGATATGGTAATCAGTCTGGTGAAAGAGGTGGTCAGAGTGATCCAAATAGACCAGTCTGAGGGCTTCTTCCAAAAGGGTGTCCAATTCTTCAACTAACTGTGCTCGGTTGCGTCCATCCCCTCTGGATAAATAATATTTGAAGCGCTGGAGAATATCTTTTAACTTTTCTTCTACCAATGTGTGGTAGTGATGAATTTCCTCTTCTCGTGAAGGCATGTAGAGATTAACCAGTAAGGCAAATCCTGTACCGATAGCAAAGAGAAGGAATTCATTGACTAGGAGGTCTGGAGAGGTTGACTTTTGCACCAAGAGATGGCTAACCAAAACGCTACTTGGTGTGATGCCAATTTCCCAGCCCATCTTGTAGGCTAGAGGCACATAGAGGGCTAGATAGAGGCCGAGGCTCCAGATATGAAATCCGCTCAAGTGAAAAGCCAGAACTCCGATAACCAAAGCTAGAAGCATGGAAAAGAGGCGATTTCGGGCCAGTTTTAAGGTACTTCTACGGGTATCGGATAGGCTCAAGAGGGCGATGATTCCAGCCGAGACAGCTGAGGAGAGATTGAGAAAGTAAGCAAGAAGGCAGGCAAGACAGGTAGCTAAGATGAGCTTAGTCGTACGTTGGCTAATAGACATAAGGATTTCCTAGTAAGTTATAATAAAAGCGGAAAAGACAAGACCTGAGCAGGCTTGTCTTTATGAGTTATTTTTTACGGGCTGCTGCGTATTCGGCAACAGCAGTAAAGAGGACATCTGTTGAAGAGTTAAGGGCTGTTTCACATGAGTCTTGGATGACCCCAATCACAAATCCAACCCCAACAACTTGCATGGCAATATCGTTAGAAATACCAAAAAGGCTACAAGCAACTGGGATAAGAAGGAGGGATCCTCCGGCAATACCAGAAGCACCACAGGCTGAGATTGCTGCTACTACACTGAGGACAAAGGCTGTGGCAAAGTCAACAGGGATTCCCAAAGTATTTACTGCAGCAAGGGTTAAAACGTTAATAGTAATCGCTGCCCCTGCCATGTTGATAGTAGAACCAAGTGGGATAGAAACAGAATAGGTATCTGGATCCAGACCGAGGTCGTGGCAAAGTTTCATGTTGACAGGGATGTTAGCCGCAGAACTACGAGTGAAGAAGGCTGTAACACCGCTGACACGCAAACATTTCCAAACGAGGGGATAAGGGTTTCTCTTCATAAAGAGGAAGGCAATCAATGGATTGACAACCAGAGCGACAAAGAACATAGTTGTCACCAAGAGGGCAAGCAAGATTCCGTAGTTAGCTAGGCTTCCGATTCCCTTATCAGAGATGGTTTTGAAGACAAGACCAAGGATACCAAATGGAGCTAGATTGATGATCCATTCGACAATCTTAGAAGTCACATCAGCCATAGTTTTCAGCAATTCTTTACTATTTTTGCTGGCCTCTCTCATAGCAATCCCGAAAACAACTGCCCAAGATAAGATACCGATGTAGTTAGCAGTAACGAGGGCATTGACTGGATTGTCAACCAGTTTGAGCAAGAGATTGCTGAGGACCTGGCCAATTCCATCTGGTGGTGCGATTTCTGTATTGGCACTATTTAAGGTAATCTCAACAGGGACGATGAAGCTTGCTAGGACAGCAACAAGTGCCGCTGCAAAGGTTCCCACCAAGTAAAGGAGGATAACCGTTTTCATGTTGCTATCTTGACCCTTTTGATGTTGGGAAAGGGCATTGGCAACGAGGGCAAAGACTAGAATAGGTGCGATGGCTTTGAGGCCACCAACAAAGAGATCTCCAAGTAAACCAATTCCTGAAATGTTAGGAAGTGTCAGCCCTAGGGTTCCTCCAATAAGCATACCAATCAAAATCCGTTTGATTAGGCTTGCCTTATTCCAAGCATGAATGATTTTTTTCATAACAATCTCCTTTGTTGTGTAATGTTTATGATTATAGTATAAATATGAGCTAAAATCAAGAATTTTCTGTCTATTTTGGCTATTATTTTTGAATATTTATGGAGATTCATCACTTGTGAAAGTATGGTATAATAAATGAAAGGAGTTTTCTATGCAAGAATTTATTCAAACCTACCTCAATAAGCTTGATATAACAACGATTATTGAGAATATCTTAACCAAGTTAATTTCTCTGTTATTTCTATTTTTGCTATTCTATATAGCTAAGAAACTACTTCATACCATGGTGCAGAGAATTGTTAAACCTTCTTTAAAAATGTCTCGCCACGATGTCGGGCGTCAGAAAACCATCTCACGTTTATTAGAGAATGTGTTTAATTATACCCTCTATTTCTTTTTACTTTACTGTATCTTGTCTATTTTGGGCTTGCCAGTCTCTAGTTTGCTGGCAGGTGCTGGGATTGCTGGGGTAGCTATTGGTATGGGAGCCCAAGGCTTTCTGTCTGATGTCATCAATGGCTTTTTCATCCTCTTTGAACGTCAACTGGATGTGGGAGATGAGGTCGTTTTGACAAATGGTCCTATTACCGTATCGGGCAAGGTTGTCAGTGTCGGCATTCGAACAACGCAACTCAGAGGAGAAGATCAGGTTCTGCACTTCGTTCCCAATCGGAATATCACCGTCGTCAGCAATTTCTCACGCACAGACTAGACCTGTTATTTTAAGTAATTTGTGGTACAATAGAAAGAGTTTAATAAAGGAGAAAAGATGGTTTTAGAAAAGCAGTTGGGCAATGGTTGTACCTGGATAGACCTTGATGTGGATAAGATTAAAAATATGGAAGATCTTTCTGACATCTATGGATTGGACAAGGAAACCATTGAGTATGCTCTGGATAGAAATGAACGAGCTCATATGGATTATAACCGTGAAACGGAGACGGTAACCTTTATTTATAATGTTCTTGATTTAGAAAAAGACAAAGAATATTATGAAGCGATTCCCATGACCTTTATCGTCGAAAGACAACGAATGATTACCATCAGCAACCATAAGAATGCTTATGTCATTGATCAGATGTCAGCTTATCTGGATAGCCATGAGTCGCTTTCTATTTACAAGTTTCTCTTTGCTGGTTTAGAGATTATCAGTAACGCTTATTATCCTGTCATTGAAGAGATGGATAAAAGTAAGGACGAAATTAGTGCCTTGCTACGTCAAACTACAACAAAGAAAAATCTCTTCGCCCTCTCTGACTTGGAGACTGGTATGGTTTACTTGACAGCAGCAGCAAAACAAAATCGACTCCTCTTGGAACATATCCAGGGCCATGCTCTTTATCGGAGATTTAATGATGTCGAACGAGAGCAGTTTGATGATGCCATGATTGAAGCCCATCAGTTGGTGTCTATGACAGACTTGATTTCTCAAGTCTTGCAACAACTCTCAGCTTCTTACAACAACATCCTAAACAATAACTTGAATGATAGTTTGTCAATTTTGACTATTATCTCCGTCTTACTAGCAGTACTTGCGGTTATTACAGGTTTCTTCGGAATGAATGTTCCTCTACCATTTACAGAAGAGCCAAATGCTTGGATTTATATCTTAATGACTAGCTTGATTTTATGGGTGGCCTTATCTCAATGGCTGAAGAAAATTACTAGAAAATAAAAGAAAAGGAGCCAAAATGGTGATTGAAAACTACATGCCAGACTTTGCTGTGGAAGCAGTCTATGATCTGACAGTCCCAAGCCTGCAGGCGCATGGAATCAAGGCTGTTTTGGTCGATTTGGACAATACCCTCATTGCTTGGAACAACCCTGACGGGACGCCAGAGATGAAGCAATGGCTACATGATCTTCGGGACGCGGGCATTCGCATCATTGTGGTATCAAATAACACTAAAAAACGCGTCCAACGAGCAGTTGAGAAATTTGGGATTGACTACGTTTATTGGGCTCTGAAGCCCTTCACATTTGGGATTGACCGTGCCATGAAGGAATTTCATTATGAGAAAAGTGAAGTGGTCATGGTTGGCGACCAGCTCATGACAGATATACGAGCAGCCCACCGTGCAGGCATTCGCTCGATTTTAGTCAAACCCTTGGTCCAACATGACTCGATCAAAACGCAGATCAACCGAGCTCGTGAGCGCCGTGTGAAGCGAAAAATCACTGAAAAGTACGGACCGATTACATATAAAAAAGGAATTTAACTATGGAAGAAATTCTCTGTATTGGTTGTGGAGCAACCATTCAGACGACAGATAAGGCTGGTCTTGGTTTTACCCCCCAGTCGGCACTTGAAAAAGGTTTGGAAACTGGCGAAGTCTATTGCCAACGCTGTTTCCGTCTCCGCCACTATAATGAAATCACGGATGTCCAGTTGACGGACGATGATTTCCTCAAGCTCTTGCACGAGGTGGGAGACAGTGATGCCTTGGTAGTTAATGTCATTGATATCTTTGATTTTAATGGCTCTGTTATCCCAGGCTTGCCACGTTTTGTCTCGGGCAATGATGTCCTCTTGGTGGGAAATAAAAAAGATATCTTGCCCAAGTCTGTTAAACCAGGCAAGATTAGCCAGTGGCTCATGGAACGTGCCCACGAAGAAGGACTTCGTCCAGTCGATGTCGTCTTAACTTCGGCCCAAAACAAACATGCTATTAAGGAAGTCATTGACAAGATTGAACACTACCGTAAGGGTCGTGATGTTTATGTGGTCGGTGTGACCAACGTTGGAAAATCAACTCTAATCAATGCTATTATCCAAGAAATTACGGGTGATCAGAATGTCATCACGACTTCGCGCTTCCCAGGGACAACCTTGGACAAAATCGAGATTCCGCTTGATGACGGTTCTTATATCTACGATACACCAGGGATTATCCACCGTCACCAGATGGCTCACTACTTGACGGCCAAAAACCTCAAGTATGTCAGTCCTAAAAAGGAAATCAAACCTAAAACCTATCAGCTCAATCCTGAACAAACCCTGTTTTTAGGAGGTCTCGGACGTTTTGACTTTATATCAGGAGAAAAACAAGGATTTACTGCTTTCTTTGACAATGAACTCAAACTCCATCGTACCAAACTTGAAGGCGCTAGTGCTTTCTACGATAAGCACGTCGGAACCCTTCTGACACCGCCAAATAGCAAGGAAAAAGAAGATTTTCCAAAATTAGTCCAGCATGTATTTAATATTAAGGAGAAGACTGACCTAGTCATCTCAGGCCTAGGCTGGATCCGCGTAACAGGAACTGCCAAAGTCGCCGTCTGGGCACCAGAAGGCGTCGCAGTCGTCACACGAAAAGCAATTATTTAAAATGAAATCACTGAGCGAACAAAGTGAGCTCATAAAGAGATAGTTATTGCCGTGGTGTCTTGCCAATCATTAGATTGGCAAGGGGCACAATTGAGACCAAGGCTCAATTGTGAGGCCAGGAAATCCATTTTTCAAAGATGAGATCTTTGGAAAATTAGTTCCGACCGTCCCTCACTACCTAAAATAACTATCAAAAAATAAGGAAGAAATTATGTCATTAACATCAAAACAACGTGCCTTCCTCAACAGTCAGGCACACACCCTCAAACCCATCATCCAAATCGGGAAAAATGGACTTAACGACCAAATCAAAACCAGTGTCCGTCAGGCTCTTGACGCCCGCGAATTGATTAAAGTAACGCTCTTGCAAAACACAGATGAAAATATCCACGAAGTAGCTGAAATCTTGGAAGAAGAAATCGGTGTGGATACTGTCCAAAAGATTGGACGCATCTTAATCTTGTTTAAACAATCCAGCAAGAAAGAAAATTGCAAGATTTCTAAGAAAGTCAAAGAAATTTGACCCCCATACTCCAAACAACTGTTTTTACAGAGAAATAAAGGAGACTAGCCTATGGCAATCGAACTATTGACTCCCTTTACCAAGGTAGAGTTGGAGCCAGAAATCAAGGAGAAAAAACGCAAACAAGTCGGGATTTTAGGGGGGAATTTTAACCCTGTTCACAATGCCCATCTCATCGTTGCGGACCAAGTACGCCAGCAGTTAGGACTGGATCAAGTTTTGCTCATGCCTGAGTACCAACCTCCTCACGTAGATAAAAAGGAAACCATCCCTGAACACCATCGTCTCAAGATGCTTGAATTGGCGATTGAGGGGATTGAAGGTCTGGACATTGAAACAATCGAGCTAGAGCGCAAGGGCATTTCTTATACCTACGACACCATGAAGCTTCTAACTGAGAAGAATCCAGATACAGATTATTACTTTATCATCGGTGCCGACATGGTAGACTATCTGCCCAAGTGGTACCGAATTGATGAATTGGTTGACATGGTTCAGTTTGTAGGGGTTCAGCGCCCACGCTACAAGGCAGGGACTTCCTATCCCGTTATCTGGGTGGATGTGCCTCTCATGGATATCTCGTCTAGTATGGTGCGTGACTTCCTTGCCCAAGGACGAAAACCCAACTTTCTCCTACCTCAGCCGGTGCTAGACTACATCGAGAAGGAGGGGCTCTACTGATGGCCTATCAAGACTATATCAACTGTTCCCGTGAGGCTTTGTTGGAAAAAATGGCAGAGCTTCTACCTGAAAAACGCTTAACCCATTGCTTGGGTGTGGAGCGTGCAGCCATAGAGCTAGCAGAACGATTCGGAGTTGATGCTGAGAAAGCTGGTCTAGCAGGTCTTCTTCATGACTATGCTAAGAAGTTGTCAGATCAGGAATTTCTAGACTTGATTGACCGTTACCAGCTAGACCCTGACCTCAAAAACTGGGGCAATAATGTCTGGCATGGTATGGTTGGCATCTACAAGATTCAAGAAGATTTGGATTTGCATGATCTAGAAATCTTACGAGCTATTGAAATTCATACAGTCGGTGCTGGTCAGATGACAGATCTAGATAAAGTCATCTACGTTGCAGACTATATCGAGCATAACCGTGCCTTTCCAGGAGTGGATGTGGCGCGTGAAATTGCGAGTCTATCGCTCAATAAGGCAGTGGCCTACGAAACAGCTCGAACTGTGGAGCATCTAGCTCATCAGAGATTCCCCATCTATCCCCAAACCCTTGAAACCTATAACGCCTTTGTGCACTATTTGAAAGAGGACTAAATGAAGACGGCTTTTATAATCATTGATGTTCAGAATATTTTAGTGGAAACCGGTTTTCAGACAAATAGTCTATTGGAAAAAATTTCTTATTTACAAAATCAGGCTAGAAGTAAGAATATAGAAATTATCTATGTTCAACATATTGAGAATCCTGAAGCCCAAACATCAGAAGATTGGCAGTTATCTGCGCTTTTAAATCGAAAACCTGATGAAAAGGTCTTTCAGAAGAAGTATAATAGTATTTTCAAAGAAACTGGTTTAAAAGAATACTTGGATAAACAGGGGATTGAAAAATTAGTCTTATGTGGCATGCAGACAGAATATTGTGTGGATACCTCTGTCAAGGTCGCCTTTGAATATGGCTATAAGCTTATTATTCCAGAAGGTGCTGTCACAACCTTTGATGGGAATGATATTCCAGCAGAAACGATAAATGAATTTTATGAGGACATTTGGGAGGGGCGCTTTGCAGATGTCCTAGATTACAAACATATTTTCTAGAAAGAGGACTAAATGAACGAAAAAGAATTACTAGAACTAGTCGTGAAAGCGGCGGATGAGAAACGTGCAGAGGATATCCTTGCACTTGATGTACAAGATTTGACCAGTGTGACAGACTATTTTGTTATTACTAGCTCAATGAATAGCCGTCAGTTGGACGCTATCGCTGATAATATCCGTGAAAAAGTAGCTGAAGCAGGCTTTAAAGGAAGTCACATCGAAGGTGATGCAACTGGAGGCTGGGTTTTGCTGGACCTAGGTTCTGTTGTCGTGCATATCTTCTCAGAAGAAATGCGTGCCCATTATAACCTAGAGAAGCTATGGCATGAGGCGAATTCAGTAGATATTTCAGAAGCTCTTGCTTAGAAGATGAACTCAGTTGTAGTCAACTGGGTTTCTTTGCTTATTTTAGAAAATTGATGGAAAGGTAAAGAGCGAGTGGTTGTTTGCCATGGAGGCTCTTGGTATCATGTTTTATGGCAACTTATGAAACCTTTGCGGCGGTCTATGATGCGGTCATGGACGATAGTTTATACGACAAATGGACGGATTTTTCTCTGCGTCACTTGCCTAAAACCAAGGAGAGAAAGAAACTCTTGGAATTGGCTTGTGGGACAGGAATTCAATCGGTGCGCTTCTCTCAGGCTGGTTTTGACGTGACTGGACTTGACTTGAGTGGGGATATGTTGAAGATTGCTCAGAAGAGAGCGGCTTCAGCCAAACAAAAGATTGACTTTATTGAAGGTAATATGCTGGATTTGTCCAAAGCAGGTCAATATGATTTTGTCACGTGTTATTCGGACTCAATCTGCTACATGCAGGATGAGGTGGAAGTAGGGGATGTTTTTAAGGAAGTGTATAATGCCCTTAATGAAGATGGAGTTTTTATCTTTGATGTGCATTCGACCTACCAGACAGACGAAGTTTTTCCAGGCTATTCTTATCATGAAAATGTAGAAGATTTTGCAATGCTATGGGATATCTACGAGGATGTAGCGCCTCACTCTATCGTTCATGAGTTGACTTTCTTTATCAAGGAAGAGGATGGGTCCTTTAGTCGCCACGATGAAGTGCATGAGGAGCGGACTTATGAGGTCTTGACCTATGATATTTTGCTGGAACAGGCTGGTTTCAAGTCCTTCAAACTCTATGCCGACTTTGAGGACAAGGAACCAACAGAAACCAGTGCCCGTTGGTTTTTTATCGCACAGAAGTAGGAGATCACTATGACCATCACAGGTATTATAGCCGAGTTCAATCCTTTTCATAATGGGCATAAATACCTGCTAGATCAGGCTGATGGACTGAAAATCGTGGCTATGTCAGGAAATTTCATGCAACGTGGTGAGCCAGCCATTGTGGATAAGTGGACAAGGGCCCAGATGGCACTGGAAAATGGCGCAGACTTGGTAGTGGAATTGCCATTTTTAGTCAGTGTTCAAGCAGCAGATTTCTTTGGTCAAGGAGCTGTGGATATCTTAGCTCAGTTAGGGATTGATAACTTAGCCTTTGGGACGGAGGAAGTTCTGGATTACCAGAAAATCGCTGATTTATACACAGAGAAAGGTGCTGAGATGGAGGAATTTGTGGAAAATCTGTCTGATTCCCTCTCTTATCCTCAGAAAACTCAGGTCATGTGGAAGGAATTTGCTGGTCTTGATTTTTCAGGCAATACGCCCAATCATGTCCTTGCTCTTGCTTATGCCAAGGCGGTTGCGGGACGAAACATCAAACTTTATCCGATTCAGCGTCAGGGGGCTGGTTACCATTCTGTGGATAAGGATGTGGATTTTGCTTCGGCGACAGCTCTGCGTCAGCATCAGTCAGACCAAGATTTCTTAGAACGCTTTATGCCTTCTGTTGCTCTTTTTGAGCAGGCCAGTAAGGTGAGCTGGGATGACTATTTTCCTATGCTCCGCTATCAAATCTTGTCAAATCCCGACCTAACCACCATCTATCAGGTCAATCAAGAAATGGCTGTGCGCATTAAGGAAGCTATTAAGATAGCTCAGTCTGTTGACGAATTGGTCGAGTTAGTGACTACCAAACGTTATACCAAGGCGCGTGTACGACGCCTCTTGACTTATATCTTAGTGCAAGCTAGAGAAAGTGACTTGCCAGAAGCCATTCATGTTCTTGGCTTTACCGAAAAAGGCAGAAAGCATCTCAAGTCTCTGAAAGGGCAGGTCAATCTAGTCAGCCGAATTGGAAAAGAACCTTGGGATCCCATGACCCAAAAAGCAGACCAGATTTATCAACTGGGAAAACCAAGTATAGCAGAGCAGAATTTTGGCAGAGTGCCGATTAGAATAGAAACAAACTAAGTCTACTGAAAGGTAGGCTTTTTTAAATTTTTGCTGACGTTACGGATTCTAAGTAATAAAGGTTATCCAGATAAATTCAGGGAGCTAAACTCCAAATTCACGCTAAATTCCTCAAAACATATTCTATTTTAGGTTTGTGAAAATCACTTTTTTATGGTAGAATGTAAAAGAATGTATGTCATTCGGAATAACAATAAAATGAGGTAAAAACATGGAAATCATGTCGCTTGCGATTGCTGTTTTTGCCGTCATCATTGGTTTAGTCATTGGATATGTCAGCATCTCAGCTAAGATGAAATCATCTCAGGAAGCTGCAGAGTTGATGCTTTTAAATGCTGAACAAGAAGCAACTAATTTACGTGGACAAGCTGAACGTGAAGCCGATTTACTTGTTAATGAAGCTAAGCGTGAAAGCAAGTCTCTTAAAAAAGAAGCACTATTGGAGGCCAAAGAAGAAGCCAGAAAATACCGTGAAGAAGTGGACGCTGAATTCAAATCAGAACGTCAAGAACTCAAACAAATCGAAAGTCGTTTGACAGAGAGAGCTACTAGCCTTGATCGTAAGGACGACAATTTGACGAGTAAAGAACAAACACTTGAACAAAAAGAACAAAGTATTTCTGATAGAGCGAAAAACCTTGATGCGCGTGAAGAGCAATTAGAGGAAGTCGAAAGACAAAAAGAAGCAGAACTAGAGCGTATTGGTGCTCTGTCTCAGGCAGAAGCACGAGATATTATCTTGGCACAGACAGAGGAAAACTTGACCAAGGAGATTGCTAGCCGCATTCGCGAAGCTGAGCAAGAGGTCAAGGAACGTTCTGACAAAATGGCTAAGGACATCTTGGTTCAAGCTATGCAACGTATCGCTGGTGAATATGTAGCGGAGTCAACAAACTCAACGGTTCATCTGCCAGACGATACTATGAAGGGACGCATTATTGGTCGTGAAGGTCGTAACATTCGTACCTTTGAAAGTTTGACAGGGGTTGATGTGATTATCGACGATACACCAGAAGTGGTGACCTTGTCAGGATTTGATCCGATTCGTCGTGAGATTGCCCGTATGACTATGGAAATGTTGCTCAAGGATGGTCGTATCCACCCAGCTCGTATCGAAGAGTTGGTTGAGAAAAACCGTCAAGAGATTGACAATAAAATTCGTGAATACGGTGAGGCAGCAGCCTATGAGATTGGTGCGCCAAACCTTCATCCAGACTTGATGAAGATTATGGGACGTCTGCAGTTCCGTACTTCTTATGGACAAAATGTCTTGCGTCATTCGATTGAGGTTGCTAAGTTGGCTGGTATCATGGCTAGTGAGCTTGGTGAAAACGCGGCTCTTGCCCGTCGTGCCGGATTCCTTCACGATATCGGGAAAGCTATTGACCGCGAGGTTGAGGGTAGCCACGTTGAAATCGGTATGGAATTGGCTCGTAAGTACAAGGAACATCCAGTTGTGGTGAATACGATTGCTAGCCACCACGGTGATGTCGAAGCAGAAAGTGTCATTGCAGTGATCGTTGCTGCGGCAGATGCTTTGAGTGCAGCCCGTCCAGGTGCTCGTAGTGAGTCTCTTGAAAGCTACATCAAGCGTCTTCATGATTTGGAAGAAATTGCGAATGGCTTTGAAGGGGTACAAACTAGCTTTGCCCTTCAAGCAGGACGTGAAATCCGCATCATGGTCAATCCAGGACAAATCAAGGACGACAAAGTCACAATCTTGGCTCACAAAGTTCGTGAGAAAATTGAAAACAATCTCGATTACCCAGGAAATATCAAGGTAACCGTGATTCGCGAGCTTCGTGCAGTAGATTATGCTAAATAAATAAGAAAGAGCAGTTGAAAAATTACTGCTTTTTTGTTACACTAGATAGAAAGACTGTAAAGGATAATCTGGCTTTTTGTCATTATTCTAGAGAAATGTTATTTCACAGACTGACTAAAAGGAGACACAATGGCAGACCGAGGCTTACTAATCGTTTTTTCTGGTCCTTCAGGAGTTGGAAAAGGAACGGTTAGGAGAGAGATTTTTGAGAGTTCTGAAAACCAATTTCAATACTCTGTATCGATGACGACACGCGCACAACGTCCTGGAGAAGTGGACGGTGTTGACTATTTCTTCCGTACTCGAGAAGAGTTTGAAGAGCTGATTCGTCAAGGACAGATGTTGGAATACGCAGAATATGTCGGCAACTACTATGGAACTCCCCTGACCTATGTCAATGAAACCTTGGACAAGGGAATCGATGTTTTCCTTGAAATTGAGGTTCAGGGCGCTCTTCAGGTCAAGAAAAAGGTTCCAGATGCTGTCTTTATCTTCCTGACACCACCAGATTTGGATGAATTACAAGACCGCTTGGTAGGTCGTGGAACAGATAGTGCAGAAGTGATTGCCCAACGAATCGAAAAAGCCAAGGAAGAAATTGCGCTTATGCGTGAGTATGATTATGCGATTGTCAACGATCAGGTGCCCCTAGCTGCTGAGCGAGTCAAACGTGTTATCGAAGCAGAGCACTTCCGTGTGGACCGTGTCATTGGTCACTATCAGGAGATGTTACCAAAATCTCCAACTACCCGATAAAATTTAGAAAATAGGTACAAGCAAATGATGTTAAAACCCTCTATTGATACCTTGCTCGACAAGGTTCCGTCAAAATATTCACTCGTAATCTTGGAAGCAAAACGTGCCCACGAATTGGAAGCAGGTGCGCCAGCAACTCAAGGTTTTAAGTCTGAAAAATCAACTCTTCGCGCTTTAGAAGAAATCGAATCAGGAAACGTTACAATTCACCCAGATCCAGAAGGAAAACGTGAAGCAGTGCGTCGCCGTATCGAAGAAGAAAAACGTCGTAAAGAAGAAGAAGAAAAGAAAATCAAAGAGCAAATCGCTAAAGAAAAAGAAGATGGTGAAAAAATTTAAGGTTGGGGGGACTCAATCTTATTTTTTCTATTGCAAGAATATACTGACAAGGAGGAGGTGAGGAGATGACTATAGCCAAGATTATCGTAGATGTTCCCTTGATGCAGACAGACCAGCCCTATAGTTACAGAATTCCTGAGGAATTTGAGGGAATGTTGGAAGTTGGAATGCGGGTACATGTGCCCTTTGGTAAGGGGAATCGCCTGATTCAAGGGATTGTTCTTGGTTTGGAGTCTCAAGTGGATGAAGAAGGGGCAAGTCAAGATTTAAAAGATATTGCTGAGGTGTTGGATTTTTCTCCTGTTCTCACGAAAGAACAACTCTGGCTGGCTGAGGAGTTACGCAAATCTGTTTTCTCCTACAAGATCTCCATCCTCAAGACTATGTTACCAGGGTTTCTGAACTCCAGCTATGACAAGATTCTCTATCCTCTGGCAGGTCTGAGTCAGGAAGACCGAGGGCGCTTGTTTGGTTCAGAAGATTCGCTTGCCTTTTCTTCTCTAGACCTTGCCAAACAAGCCGAAATGATGCGTTTGACTAGAAAAGGCCTGCTTGGTCTGGAATATCAGGCGATTGACCAAAAGAAGGTCAAGACCCAGTCTTGGTATGAGGTGAATCTTGCTCAATTAGAAAGTGTTGAGATTTCCTCTCGTGCTAAGAAAAAGTTGGAACTGAGAGATTATTTGCTGTCTCATCCAGAGAGTGCTTCTTTGGCTAGTTTGTTAGAGTCCTACTCACGGGAGCAAGTTAACTTCTTTGTGGAACAAGGTGCTGTTACCATAGTCCAAAAGGAAGTGCAACGCTCGGCTGCTTATTTTGAAGGCATTGAAGCAAGTCAGCCTTTGGAGTTGAATCCAGGGCAAAGGCAGGCGCGTGATGCGGTTGTCAGTGCGATTGGCAGTCATCAGCCTCCTTTCCTCCTTCAAGGGATTACAGGAAGTGGGAAGACCGAGGTTTACTTGCAGATTATCCAAGGGGCTTTGGATAAGGGCAAGACAGCCATTTTGCTGGTGCCTGAGATTTCCTTGACTCCTCAGATGACGGAGCGTTTTATCGCTCGTTTTGGTGAGAAAGTGGCCATTCTTCACTCAGGCTTGTCCAATGGTGAAAAGTATGACGAATGGCGCAAGGTTGAGCGTGGAGACGCTCAAGTTGTTGTTGGCGCCAGATCTGCCATCTTTGCTCCGCTGAAAAATCTGGGTGTTATGATTATCGATGAGGAGCATGAAGCAACTTATAAGCAGGATAGTAATCCTCGTTACCATGCCAGAGAAGTAGCCATTTTACGGGCTCAGTATAATCAAGCAGCTCTGGTACTTGGGTCTGCGACACCGAGCTTAGAGAGCCGTGCGCGGGCTGGAAAAGGCGTTTATCAACACTTACGTCTGACCCAACGAGCCAATCCTTTGGCTAGGATCCCTGAGGTTCAAGTAATTGACTTTCGAGACTATATCGGACAAAATGAGACGTCAAACTTTACGCCTCCTTTGCTAGAAGCCATCCAAGACCGTCTGGATAAAAAAGAACAGGTGGTTCTCATGCTCAATCGCCGGGGCTATTCTAGCTTTGTCATGTGTCGGGAGTGTGGGACGGTGGATACTTGTCCTAACTGTGACATTTCCTTGACCTTGCATATGGATACCAAGACCATGAACTGCCATTATTGTGGTTTTTCGAAGGATATTCCTCACGTTTGCCCCAACTGTAAGAGTCGCAGTATTCGTTACTATGGGACGGGGACACAGAAGGCTTATGACGAGCTGGCAGAACTCTTTCCGCAAGCCCGTATTTTGCGGATGGATGTGGACACGACTCGTAAGAAAGGTAGTCACCAAGCTCTTCTTGACCAGTTTGGACGAGGAGAAGCAGATATTTTACTAGGTACTCAGATGATTGCCAAGGGATTGGATTTTCCCAATGTGACTTTGGTCGGAGTTCTAAATGCCGATACAGCCTTGAATCTGCCTGATTTCCGTTCTTCTGAGAGAACCTTCCAGCTCTTGACTCAGGTGGCAGGCCGTGCAGGTCGTGCTGAAAAAGCTGGTCAGGTCTTGATTCAGTCTTACAATCCGCAGCACTATGCTATTCGATTTGCCAAGGATCAGGACTACGAAGGCTTTTATGCCTATGAAATGGGAATTAGACGACAACTTGGTTATCCACCTTACTATTTCACCATTGGAATTACCCTTTCTCACAAGAAGGAAGAAGAGGTGGTCAAACGTGCCTATGAAGTCATGAATATTTTGCGGTCAGGTTTGTCTGAAACCAGTGACATCCTTGGGCCGACGCCAAAACCGATTGCTCGTACCCACAACCTCTATCATTACCAGATTTTGATTAAATACCGTTTAGAAGATGAGCTAAGTCCGACCCTCAACCAGGTCTTGGCCTTGACTCAAGAACGGGAAAATAGTGAGCTCCGTCTCAGCATTGACCATGAGCCGCAGCAATTTTTATAAGAAGGAGAAGATATGACAAAATTAATCTTTATGGGGACACCCGACTTTTCAGCAACAGTTTTAAAAGGACTTTTGACAGATGACCGTTACGAAATTCTAGCCGTTGTGACCCAGCCAGACCGTGCTGTTGGTCGTAAAAAAGTGATCCAAGAAACCCCAGTCAAGCAGGCTGCCAAAGAGGCAGGACTTCCTATCTACCAACCTGAAAAATTATCTGGAAGTCCAGAGATGGAAGCTATTATGCAGTTAGGAGCAGATGGAATTGTGACTGCTGCTTTTGGCCAGTTTCTCCCAAGTAAACTCCTTGATAGCATGGACTTTGCTGTCAACGTTCACGCTTCTCTTCTTCCTAAACATCGTGGTGGTGCGCCTATCCATTATGCCTTGATTCAAGGGGATGAGGAAGCTGGTGTGACCATTATGGAAATGGTTAAGGAAATGGATGCAGGAGATATGATTTCTCGTTGCAGTATTCCTATCACGGATGAGGACAATGTCGGCACCTTGTTTGAGAAATTGGCGCTAGTTGGTCGTGATTTGCTTTTGGATACTTTGCCTGGCTACATTGCTGGTGACATCAAACCTGAACCACAGGATCTAAGTCAGGTTACTTTCTCGCCAAATATCAAGCCAGAAGAAGAAAAACTAGATTGGACTAAAAGCAATCGTCAACTCTTTAACCAAATCCGTGGAATGAATCCGTGGCCTGTTGCCCATACTTTCCTTAAGGGCGACCGCTTTAAGATTTATGAAGCACTACTAGTGGAAGGTCAGGGAAATCCAGGTGAGATTCTTTCTATCGGCAAGAAAGAATTGATTGTCGCAACAGCTGAAGGAGCTTTGTCTCTCAAACAAGTGCAGCCAGCTGGTAAGCCTAAGATGGACATTGCTTCCTTCCTCAACGGAGTTGGACGTACATTGACTGTAGGAGAACGATTTGGTGACTAAAGTAGAAACGGCTAGAAGTTTATCCCTAGCAGTATTAGAGGATGTTTTTATCAATCAAGCATACTCAAATATCGCCTTAAATAAGCATCTCAAGGGAAGTCAGCTCTCTGTAGCAGACAAGGGCTTGGCGACCGAGCTGGTCTATGGAACAGTAGCCCGTAAACTGACTCTGGAATGGTACTTGTCCCACTTTATTGAAGACAGAGATCAGTTAGACAGCTGGCTCTACGTCCTTCTTCTCATGAGTGCCTACCAGCTCCGCAATTTGGACAAGATTCCAGATCATGCTGTGGTCAATGAAGCAGTAGAATTGGCCAAAGTCCGTAAAAAAGGCAGTGAAAAATTGGTCAACGCCGTCCTTCGCCGTATCTTGCGTGAAGGCTGGCCAGATATTGCTAGCATCAAGCGAAAAAACAAGCGTAATTCCATTGCCTATTCTCTCCCGGTTTGGCTAGTTTCCAAGCTCAAGGAAGAATACGGTGAAGAGCGAGCACAGACTATTTTTGAAAGTCTTTTGGTGCGAAACAAGGCCAGCATCCGAGTGACTGATTTAAGTCGAAAAGAGGAAATCCAAGCCTTGTTGGAGGCTAGTGATTCATCCTTGTCTCCCTCTGGTCTTGTGAAGGAGCAGGGGAATTTTGCAGGACATGATTTGTTTGTGGAGGGAGCTATTACCATCCAAGACGAGTCCAGTCAGCTTGTTGCTCCGACGCTTGATTTACAAGGTGATGAGCAGGTTCTAGATGCCTGTGCGGCTCCGGGTGGAAAAACAGCCCATATAGCCTCTTATCTCACGACAGGTCAGGTTACTGCTCTGGACTTGTATGACCACAAGTTGGACTTAATCCAAGAAAATGCCCAACGTCTGGGTGTGGCGGATCGGGTTCAAACGCAAAAATTGGATGCCAGAAAGGTACATGAGCTTTTTGGTCAGGATTCATTTGATAAGATTTTGGTAGATGCTCCCTGTTCAGGAATTGGTCTTCTGCGACGCAAACCAGACATTAAATACAATAAAGAAACGGCAGATTTCGCTTCCTTGCAGGAAATTCAGCTAGAAATATTAGGTAGTGTTTGTCAAACACTACGCAAAGGTGGTATAATAACTTATAGTACCTGTACTATTGTCTCAGAGGAGAACTTTCAAGTCGTACAGGCATTTTTAGAAAGTCATCCTGAATTTGAGCAGGTAACACTAGAACATGAATGTAAGGATATCATGAAAGACGGCTGTATCCTCATTACACCTGAATTGTATGGAAGTGATGGATTCTTCATCAGTCAATTTCGCAAGATATCGGATTAGGAAGGAACTAACACATGGAAATTTCATTATTAACAGATGTTGGTCAGAAACGAACAAATAACCAAGACTATGTCAACCACTATGTCAATAGAGCTGGACGTACTATGATTATCCTAGCTGATGGTATGGGAGGTCATCGCGCAGGGAATATCGCTAGTGAAATGGCGGTAACAGACCTAGGTGTAGCTTGGGTAGATACTCAAATCGATACAGTTAATGAAGTACGTGAATGGTTTGCTAACAACCTTGAGATTGAAAATCAAAAGATTAACCAATTGGGACAAGATGAAGCTTATAAAGGAATGGGAACAACCCTCGAGGCTGTTGCTATTATTGGCAATCAGGCTATCTATGCTCACATTGGGGATTCTCGTATCGGTTTGATTCGTGGAGAAGAATACCACCAGTTAACAAGCGACCATTCTTTGGTCAATGAATTGCTCAAGGCTGGTCAATTGACACCTGAAGAAGCAGCTAGCCACCCACAGAAAAATATTATTACCCAGTCAATTGGTCAAAAAGACGAAATTCAGCCTGATTTTGGAATGATTACCCTTGCGACAGGAGATTATCTCCTACTTAATAGCGACGGATTAACCAACATGATTTCAGGCAGTGAGATTTGTGATATTGTAACCAGTGATATTCCTTTGGCAGATAAAACAGCGACGCTCGTGCGTTTTGCTAACAATGCAGGAGGTTTAGACAATATTACGGTTGCCCTTGTTTCTATGAACGAGGAGGATGAAGAATGATCCAAATCGGCAAGATTTTTGCCGGGCGGTATCGGATTATCAAACAAATTGGTCGAGGAGGCATGGCAGATGTATACTTGGCCAAGGATTTGATTCTAGACGGGGAAGAAGTGGCAGTAAAGGTCCTGAGGACCAACTACCAAACAGATCCCATTGCAGTGGCTCGTTTTCAGCGTGAAGCGAGAGCTATGGCAGATCTGGACCATCCTCATATCGTTCGGATTACAGATATTGGTGAGGAAGACGGTCAACAGTACTTAGCTATGGAGTACGTAGCAGGACTTGACCTCAAACGCTATATCAAGGAACACCATCCTCTTTCAAATGAAGAAGCGGTCCGAATCATGGGACAAATCCTCTTGGCTATGCGCTTAGCCCATACTAGAGGCATTGTTCACCGCGATTTGAAACCTCAAAATATCCTCTTGACACCAGATGGGACTGCCAAAGTCACAGATTTTGGGATTGCGGTAGCCTTTGCTGAGACGAGTCTGACTCAGACCAACTCTATGCTGGGCTCGGTTCATTACTTGTCACCAGAGCAGGCGCGTGGTTCTAAAGCGACTGTACAGAGTGATATCTATGCCATGGGGATCATCTTTTATGAGATGTTGACAGGACATATCCCTTACGATGGGGATAGTGCAGTGACCATCGCCCTCCAGCATTTCCAGAAACCATTGCCATCGGTTATAGCTGAGAATCCATCTGTGCCTCAGGCTTTAGAGAATGTTGTCATCAAGGCAACTGCCAAGAAATTGACAGATCGTTATCAGTCAGTTGCAGAGATGTATGTGGACTTGTCTAGTAGTTTGTCTTATAATCGTCGCAATGAGCCTAAATTGGTGTTTAATGATACCACTAAGGCTGACACCAAGACTCTTCCTAAAGTTCCACAAAGTACCTTGACTTCGATTCCTAAGGTGCAAACACAAAGTCCAAAGCCACAGACTGCGAAGCCGAGTCAGCAGGCTTCAGAGGACAATTACGCAACCAAGCCTGTTAAGAAACGGAAATTTAGAGTTCGCTATATGATTTTGTTGGCCAGCATTGTATTGGTGGCAGCTTCTCTTATTTGGATACTATCCAGAACTCCTGCAACAATTGCCATTCCAAATGTGGCAGGTCAGACAGTGGCGGAAGCCAAGGAAACCCTCAAGAAAGCCAATTTTGAGATTGGCGAGGAGAAATCAGAGGCTAGTGAAAAGGTGGAAGAAGGGCGGATTATCCGTACAGATCCTGACGCTGGAACTGGTCGAAAAGAAGGAACGAAAATCAATTTGGTTGTCTCATCAGGCAAGCAATCTTTCCAATTGAGCAATTATATCGGCCGTAAATCGACCGATGTTATCGCAGAGCTCAAGCAGAAGAAGGTACCTGAAAATCTCATCAAGATAGAGGAAGAAGAATCAAGCGAGAGTGAAGAAGGAACAGTTCTTAGACAGAGCCCGTCTGCTGGAACAACTTATGATTTGAGTAAGGCCTCAACAATTACTTTAACTATTGCTAAGAAAGTAACAAGTGTTGTCATGCCAAGTTATACAGGTTCCAGTCTTGAATTTACTAAAAATAATCTCGTTCAAATTGTCGGTATTAAAGAAGCCAACATTGAAGTTGTAGAAGTTACCACAGCTCCTTCCGGAACTGCTGAAGGTACCGTCGTTGAACAGAGTCCAAGAGCAGGTGAAAAGGTAGATTTGAATAAGACACGCATCAAGATTTCAATTTACAAACCAAAAACACCGCCGTCAACATCATCAGCACCAGCCCAACGTGGAAACCAAGGTTCTACTACAACACCAAGTCAGGGGAACCAGCAAGGAAATCAACGAGGAGATACTCATTCTACTAATCAATCAAGTAGTGAGGGAAGCCACGAAAATTCACGTAATTAAACGAATCTTTGTCATGATTTCATGGCAAAGATTTTTTTTGAGTCCGGATTTGTGATAGAATAGAAGGAGTTGATAAAAGGAGGAACGCATGGAAGAATCAAGAGAATTAAATGCCGTCATTGATGTGATTATGTTAGCTGGAACCATTCTTCTCAAAAGTGGCTCAGAAATTCATCGTGTAGAAGATACCATGATTCGTATTGCGCATTCGCAGGGGATTGTGGATTGCAATGTTCTTGCCATGCCTGCCGCTATCTTTTTCTCCATTGAAAATACCAATATTTCGCGAATGAAACGCGTGACTTCCTCTTCTTATAACATCGAAAAAGTCTGCGATGTGAACCAGATTTCTCGTCAGTTGGTAGGAGGAAATCTTGATTTAGAGACGGCCTTCAAGCAATTGACGGCCTTGCAAGCCCAACCCCTTCCTTATACTAAGTTGAAGGTAACTCTGGCTGCGACCTTTAGTGCTCCTTTCTTTTCAATTATGTTTAGTGGAAATATCTACGACGCACTTGGGGCAGGAGTGGCTACCTTATTTGGTTTTGCCTTTTCCCTCTATGTGGAGAAGTTTATCCGAATTCCTTTTGTGACAGCCTTTGCTGGAGCCTTCGTCTTTGGGATGATAGCCCAGTTTTGGACTCGCTACACAGGCTTTCCTTCAACGGCAGACTTGATTATAGCTGGTGCGGTCATGCCTTTTGTTCCAGGAATTGCCTTGACCAATGCGGTTCGGGATATTATGACTAACCACATAAACTCTGGTATGAGTAAGATGTTTGAATCCTTGCTTATTACCCTTGCTTTAGGGGCGGGAACTTCTGTCGCCTTGGTATTGATGAATTAATATGACACTAACTACCTTTTTATTACAAGCAGTAGCAAGTCTTCTTGCTATTATCACTTTTTTAATCGTACTCAATGTGCAACGCTCTATGCTCTTACCCGGAGGGATTTTGGGCATGGCTGTCTGGCTGATTTATCTCTTGCTCAAGGAACCGACCAATGTTATTGTGGCTACCTTTATTGCAGCCATTATCGGTTCTTGTGTCAGCCAGATTTTAAGTATTCTTTATAAGACACCTGCTGTGGTCTTTATCTTGGCCATCTTGGCACCTCTGGTTCCGGGTTATCTCTCCTATCGGACAACTGCTTTTTTTGTGACGGGAGATTACAGTCATGCTATTGCTAGTGCAACCTTGGTTGTTATGTTGGCTTTGGTGATTTCCATTGGAATGGCTAGCGGAACAGTGATCCTCAGACTTTATTCTCACTTACGAAAACAGCATAATAGTTAGAATAATAAGCGACTTGATTTGGTGAATCAAGTCTTTTTTCTCTCTTTTACTGCTATTTATGATAAAATAGTATAGAACGATTTTTTACATGAATGATAAAACAGAGGTAAATATGACAATCGGTATTGATAAGATTGGTTTTGCGACCAGTCAATATGTCTTGAAATTACAAGACTTAGCAGAAGCGAGGGGAATTGACCCTGAAAAATTAAGTAAAGGACTCTTACTCAAGGAATTGAGCATTGCGCCCCTAACTGAGGATATCGTGACCTTGGCGGCCAGTGCAAGTGATTCTATTTTAACTGAGCAAGAAAGAGCAGAAATTGATATGGTCATTGTGGCTACCGAGTCAGGAATTGACCAGAGTAAAGCTGCGGCCGTCTTTGTGCATGGTTTGCTGGGCATCCAGCCCTTTGCTCGTAGTTTCGAGATTAAAGAAGCTTGCTATGGAGCGACAGCGGCCCTTCATTATGCTAAATTGCATGTGGAAAATTCTCCAGAGTCCAAGGTCTTGGTCATTGCCAGTGATATTGCCAAATACGGTATTGAAACCCCAGGAGAACCAACTCAAGGTGCTGGAAGTGTGGCCATGTTGATTACACAGAATCCACGCATTATGGCTTTTAATAACGACAATGTAGCTCAGACTCGTGACATCATGGATTTCTGGCGTCCAAATTACTCAACAACCCCTTATGTAAATGGTGTTTATTCTACCCAACAATATTTGGATAGTTTGAAAACGACTTGGCTTGAATACCAAAAACGCTACCAGCTTACTTTGGATGATTTTGCGGCGGTTTGCTTCCACTTGCCTTATCCTAAATTAGCGCTAAAAGGCTTGAAAAAAATCATGGATAAGAGCCTGCCTCAAGAGAAAAAAGACCTCTTGCAAAAGCATTTTGACCAGTCTATTCTCTACAGTCAAAAGGTGGGGAATATCTATACAGGTTCCCTCTTCCTCGGACTCTTGTCTCTCTTGGAAAATACAGATAGCTTGAAGACTGGGGATAAAATCGCCCTTTATAGTTACGGAAGTGGGGCTGTAGCTGAGTTCTTTAGCGGTGAATTGGTTGAAGGATATGAAGCTTATCTGGATAAAGACCGCTTGAACAAGCTCAATCAAAGAACTGCCCTGTCTGTTGTAGACTATGAAAAAGTCTTCTTTGAGGAAGTGGTATTGGATGAAACAAACTCTGCCCAGTTTGCTGGCTATGAAAATCAAGATTTTGCCTTGGTTGAAATTGTTGACCACCAACGCCGTTATAGCAAGGTTGAAAAATAATGAAGATAAGTTGGAATGGATTTTCTAAAAAATCATACCAAGAGCGCCTCGAGTTGTTACAAGCTCAGGCGCTCCTTAGTCCTGAGAAGCAAGTGAGTTTGGAGCAGGATGAACAGATAAGTGTGACTGTGGCAGACCAGCTGAGTGAGAATGTGGTGGGAACTTTTTCTCTGCCTTATTCGCTGGTTCCAGAGGTTCTCGTTAACGGTCAGGAATACACAGTTCCCTATGTGACGGAAGAGCCCTCTGTGGTTGCTGCGGCCAGCTATGCCAGTAAAATCATCAAGCGAGCAGGTGGCTTTACTGCTCAAGTGCATGAGCGTCAGATGATTGGACAGGTAGCCCTTTATCAAGTTGTTGAACCTGAACAAGCGCAAGAGAAGATTGTCAGCAAGAAAGCTAAACTCTTGGAACTTGCCAATCAAGCCTATCCTTCTATCGTTAAACGTGGAGGCGGGGCGCGTGATTTGCATGTAGAGCAGATCAAAGGTGAAACAGACTTTCTCGTCATCTATCTTCATGTCGATACCCAGGAAGCCATGGGAGCCAATATGCTCAACACCATGCTGGAAGCCTTGAAACCAGTCTTAGAAGAACTGAGTCAGGGTCAGAGTCTTATGGGTATTCTGTCTAATTACGCGACCGATTCTCTGGTGACAGCAAGCTGTCGCATCGCCTTTCGCTACTTGAGCCGCCAAAAGGATCAAGGACGAGAAATTGCGGAGAAAATGGCTTTGGCTAGTCAGTTTGCGCAAGCTGATCCTTATCGAGCAGCTACTCATAATAAAGGGATATTTAACGGCATTGATGCTATTTTGATTGCCACTGGTAATGACTGGCGTGCCATCGAAGCTGGGGCCCATGTCTTTGCCAGTCGAGATGGACATTACCAAGGTCTTAGCTCTTGGCGTCTAGACTTGGAGACAGAAGAATTAGTTGGTGAGATGACACTACCCATGCCTGTAGCGACCAAGGGTGGTTCTATCGGCCTTAACCCTCGTGTAGCCCTCAGTCACGAACTACTGGGAAATCCTTCTGCCAAAGAATTAGCCCAGATTATCGTGTCTATCGGGCTTGCACAAAACTTTGCAGCCCTCAAAGCCTTGGTGAGTACAGGCATCCAGCAAGGCCACATGAAATTGCAGGCCAAATCCTTAGCACTCCTCGCAGGTGCTAGTGAATCTGAAGTTGCTCCCCTAGTAGAGCGCCTTATTGCAGATAAAATCTTTAACTTAGAGACTGCCCAGCGTTATTTAGAAAACTTAAGATCATAAAAAAACTCAGACCGATCGGTCTGAGTTTTTCTTGTGCTTATACTCTTCGAAAATCAAATTCAAACCACGTCAACTTCGCCTTGCCGTACTCAAGTACAGCTTGCGGCTAGCTTCCTAGTTTGCTCTTTGATTTTCATTGAGTATTAAATACTTTTTCCAGGTAATAGAGTAACTGGTAAGAAGTAACCTGTTGTTGCGACTTCCTTGCCTTCGATCTTCTGTAAGAGAAGATCAACAGTGAGGCAGGCAATTTCTTCCAAGGGTTGCTTAATAGTAGCTAGTTGAGGGTAGTAATTCTCGATAAAGTAGGTACCATCGTAACCGATGACCTTGAGCTCTTCTGGTACAGAAATTCCCAGTTCCTGAGCAATTTTAATGACTAGAATAGCAGTCAAATCATCCGAAGCAAAGATGGCATCTGGTTTTTGATGGGTCAAGATATTCTTGATTTCCATTTCTTTTCTGACAGGAGAAAAGTCACTGGAAACATTGATAATAGGAGCTTTTGGGAGTACGGATGCAAAGCCAGCGTGGCGTAGCCCAGTTGGCGAATTGGAATTGTCATTCCCTGTAATCATAATGATAGACTGGGCACCTGTCTTAACCAAGGTCTGGGCAGCAAGAACTCCACCAGCGTAGTTGTCAGAAGAAACGACTGGAATGTCTGGAGACAAGTTTCGGTCAAAGGAAATAATCGGCGCCGTCACACGATTGTAGTCTTCGATTCCCAAGTTGTGACTACCAGAAATGATGCCGTCCACCTGATTGGCTTCCAACATTTCGATGTATTCGCGTTCCTTCTCAGAATCATGCTCACTGTTGCAGATGATGGTCTTGTAACCATTCTTAAAAAGTTGGTGTTCCAGCTTATCAATCAATTCTGCATAGAAAACATTGGAAATATTAGGGAAAATCAAGCCGATTAACTTAGCTGATTTTCCTTGCAGACTACGAGCTAGGTTGTTGGGTTTATAGCCCAATTCTCGCATGGCTTCATTAACCTTTTGAATGGTTTTTTCAGATAGATAGCCTTTTTTATTGATAACCCGAGAAACGGTAGTAGGGCTGACGCCTGCAAGTTTGGCGACATCAGTTAGTTTTGCGACCATAATCTAATTCATAGTAAGTTCCAGTTGGGTTTCCAGATTTGATGAGGATCCCATTTTGGTCCGCATGTGGGAAGACACGACCAGAAAATACTTTTTCTCCTTTATTGATGAAAATTTCAAAGACAGAGTTATCGATGAAGATTGTAGCAGTAGTAGCCTGATTCTCGATAGGGCAAGAACGAGTAGTTCCAAATTCTTGGGCATACTGTTCTCCAGCTTGGCTACGATCTACTGTCACTTGACCATTTACAAGGTCAAAGTTGATGGAAAGTCCCTTGCCTTCTTTATCAGCAAGTAAGACAATCTCGCTCTGGCTATTGGCTTCCAAGTTGAGTTCAAGTTCGTAAGTGTTCTTGGTTTGGACACGGTTTGAGAAGGCTTCTTCAGTAGCACGAAGGTCCTTGATAGCTGCGACTGGGTATTGGTAGAGTTTGCTGTCTTTGATAGTCAATTCTTTGACCAAAGAGAAGGTTCCTTGATGGTCAAAACGGTCAGATGGGTAAGAAACATCAGGCAAGCCAAGCCAGCTAACAGCTAGAGCACGTCCATCAGGAGCGTTGAAGGCTTGAGTTGCATAGGCTTCGAAACCATAGTCCATGTTTTGGAGTTGAGATACATCAACCATTTTAGCATTTTCAGGGTCGAAGGAAGCCCCAATCTTATACATATTTGGATAGATATTATCGTAGTTTAGAACTTTCTTATCCAATCCTTGTGGGCAGTAGAGAAGGACAGGTTGTTCCCCTACAAAGACCAGATTTGGACATTCCATCATGTAGGCAGTACGGTCGTTAGCAAAGTCAAGGTTGCCAACTGCTTGCCAGTTTGTATAGTCGTTGTCTACAGCCTTGTAGAGACGGACGAAGCCTTTTTTCTCCAAGTCCTGTCCACCGACGATAGCATAGTATTGGCCCTTGAAGTTAAAAATTTGCGGATCACGGAAGTGGTCAGTAGAGTCTGCTGGCTGGTCGATCAAGATCTTGTCAATCTTCGTAATCTTGCCATCCTTGTCCATCAAAGCACCGATTTGGTACGGGTGACGGATCCAGTTTTCATCGCGGACATTTCCTGTATAAAATAGGAACAAGTTATCGCCAAACTGCATGGCAGAACCAGAGTAGGCACCGTGGCTATCTAATGGAGTATCTGGTAAAACTTTGATTCCAGTTTCTTTAAAGTGAATCAAATCATCACTTTCTAGCTGTGCCCAAGATTTTAAACCGTGGGCTGCACCAAAAGGAAAATTCTGGTAAAAGAGGATCCACTTGCCATCAAAGTAAGAAAAGCCATTTGGGTCGTTGAGAAGTCCTGTTTTTGGCTCAACATGGTAATGAGTATGCCATGGAGATTGTGCCATATTTTTCTTTATATTTTGAATTTCTTCTTGCGTCCAATCTTCATAGGGTCTATAACGACGCTCAGTTGTCCATTCCATTCATTCATTCCTCCAAAAATCTTATCACTTTTAATAGTAACCGTTTTCGATTAAAAATGCAAGCCTTTTATGTTAAAAAAGAGAAAAAACTGCCAAACGTTTATCATAAATCAAAAGCAGGAAATCAATCATCTATCTGCAGAAAATTGAAAGAAAGTGAAATAAAATCCTTTTTAACTCAGATTTTAAACTATTTTTTTAAAGAACACTTTCATAAAACTCTCACAATATATCAAAACAAAGGACCTTACTCTAAGAAACAAATATTTTTTCTGCAAAACGCTTGACATATTTTTGAAACATGATAAAATAAAAGTCGTAGGGCGAATAAAATCGCTTTCAAACAATAACAAAATTCTATAATAAGGAGATTTTTGCTATGGATTATAGTAAAGTTGCTGCCGAGGTCATTGAGGCTGTCGGTAAGGATAATCTTGTAGCTGCAGCACACTGTGCAACTCGTCTTCGTTTGGTATTGAAAGACGAATCAAAAGTGAATCAAGCAGCTCTAGATAATAATGCGGATGTCAAGGGAACTTTTAGCACTAATGGACAATATCAAATTATCATTGGTCCTGGTGATGTTAACTTCGTGTATGCGGAAATCATCAAGAAAACTGGTTTAAAAGAAGTTTCGACAGATGATTTGAAAGAGATTGCTAATAAAGACAAAAAGTTCAATCCATTGATGGACTTGATTAAACTTTTGTCAGACATCTTTGTTCCTATTATCCCTGCCTTAGTTGCAGGTGGTCTCTTGATGGCTTTACGTAACTTCTTGACATCACCAGATTTGTTTGGACCTCAATCAATTGAAGATATGTATCCTGCAATCAAAGGCTTCTCAGCTATGATTCAATTGATGTCTGCTGCTCCATTTATGTTCCTCCCTGTTTTGGTTGGTATTTCAGCAGCCAAGCGCTTTGGAGCAAACCAATTCCTTGGTGCGGCAATTGGTATGATTATGACCACTCCAGATTTGGGTGGCAAAGAAGCCTTCTGGGACATCTTAGGTTTCCATGTTACACAAACAAACTATGCTTATCAAGTTATTCCAGTCCTTGTTGCAATCTGGTTGTTAGCAAATTTGGAAAAATTCTTCCACAAGAAATTGCCATCTGCAGTTGACTTCACTTTCACACCGCTTTTATCAGTGATGCTTACAGGCTTCCTTACCTTTACAGTTATCGGTCCTGTTATGTTGGTTGTGTCTGATGCGATTACAAATGCGATTGTATGGTTGTACAACACAACAGGTGCCTTTGGTATGGGTCTATTTGGTGGAACTTACTCACTAATCGTTATGACAGGTCTTCACCAATCATTCCCAGCAATCGAAACACAATTGTTGTCTGCTTACAATAATAACGGTACTGGATTTGGGGACTACATCTTTGTTGTTGCTTCAATGGCAAACGTAGCACAAGGTGCGGCTACTCTTGCAATCTACTTCTTGACAAAAAATGCTAAAACAAAAGGATTGTCAAGTTCGGCTGCTGTTTCTGCCTTCCTTGGTATTACAGAACCTGCTCTCTTTGGGGTAAACTTGAAATACAAATTCCCATTCTTCTGCGCCCTTGCTGGTTCAGCAATTGGTGCCTTCGTAGCAGGTTTAACTCACGTTATTGCAGTTTCATTGGGAGCGGCTGGATTTATTGGATTCCTTTCTATTAAGGCTGCTTCAATCCCTATGTATATAGTTGCGGAAATTATGTCCTTTGTTGCCGCCTTTGCTTTCACTTATTTCTACGGGAAAACAAAAGCAGCTAGTGTCTTTGCTGATGAAGCAGCCACAGCAACTGCAGAAACAGTTACTGAACCTACAGTAGAAGCACCAGTAGTGGAAGAGACTGATACTCTTCAAAATGAAACACTTGTAACTCCTATCGTCGGTGATGTTGTCGCTCTTGCTGATGTCAATGATCCAGTCTTCTCAAGTGGAGCTATGGGCCAAGGTATCGCTGTGAAACCAAGTCAAGGTGTGGTATATGCACCAGCTGATGCGGAAGTTTCAATCGCCTTTCCAACAGGACACGCTTTTGGTTTGAAAACAACTGATGGTGCTGAAGTCTTGATCCACGTTGGTATTGACACTGTATCTATGAATGGTGAAGGTTTTGAAGCAAAAGTTGCTCAAGGTGATAAGGTTAAAGCTGGCGATGTTCTTGGAACCTTTGACTCAAACAAAATTGCTGCAGCTGGTCTTGATGATACAACAATGGTTATCGTTACAAATACAGCTGACTACGCTTCAATAGCTCCAGTCGCAACAGGTTCAGTTGCGAAGGGGGATGCTGTGATCGAAGTGAAAATCTAATCAATCCTCTCTAATGTGAAAACGAACAAATGACATGTTTGTTCGTTTTTGCTTGAATGGTAAGATTTACAGAGGAAAATCTAAAAAATAGAGAAATTTAGACTTTCGAAATATGCTATAATAAAGAAAATAAAAACAAGAGGTTTATCATGACAAAATTATATGGAAGCTTGGAAGCGGGCGGTACAAAGTTTGTCTGTGCTGTCGGTGATGAAAACTTTAACGTTGTAGAAAAAACACAATTTCCAACAACAACTCCAATCGAAACAATCGATAAAACCATCGAGTTCTTCTCAAAATTCGACAACCTTGCTGGTCTTGCAGTTGGTTCATTTGGTCCGATTGATATTGATAAAAACTCAAAAACTTATGGCTTTATCACAACGACTCCAAAACCAAACTGGGCAAATGTGGACTTGCTGGGTGCCCTTCGTCGCGCACTAAACGTGCCAATGTACTTCACTACAGACGTAAACAGCTCTGCCTATGGTGAAGTGGTTGCCCGTAATAATGCTGGTGCTCGTATCGAAAACTTGGTTTACTACACAATCGGTACAGGTATCGGTGCAGGTGTCATCCAACGTGGTGAGTTTATCGGCGGTGTGGGTCACCCTGAGATGGGTCATTACTATGTGGCTAGACACCCAATGGATATTGAAAAAGAGTTTAAGGGTGTTTGTCCTTTCCATAAGGGATGTTTGGAAGGCTATGCAGCTGGTCCAAGTTTGGAAGCTCGTACAGGTGTTCGTGGGGAAAATATTGAACTCAACAACCCTGTTTGGGATGTTCAAGCCTACTATATCGCTCAAGCTGCGGTTAATGCGACAGTGACTTTCCGCCCAGACGTGATTGTCTTTGGTGGAGGGGTCATGGCTCAACAACACATGCTGGACCGTGTCCGTGAGAAATTTACATCTCTTCTCAATGGTTACCTACCAGTACCAGATGTGCGTGATTACATTGTAACGCCAGCAGTAGCAGGAAATGGTTCTGCTACTCTTGGGAACTTTGTTCTTGCAAAAGAAGTTTCAAAATAAATCACAAAATCCGCTTGGGAAACCAAACGGATTTTGTAGTTGAAAACAATATTTTTGAGCTTTTCCTTAAGTGATTACGGACGGTAGCGACTTTCTTCGAAATTCCATACCTAAACTTTGAGCCTAATGTCTCAAAGTTTCCGAACACCTGAAACCATTAGATTTCAGGTGTTTCTATCACGGCGGAAAGGCTAGGTAAGTCCTCGCCTCACTATCGAAAAATAGGTATGATTTTCATACCAAAGTATATTTAGTATCAAGCTACAGTCAATCTAAGTTCTAAAAATCCGCTTGGGAAACCAAACGGATTTTTACATGTCAAAGTATTTGCCAAAAAAAGTCAATAATATAGGTCAGACCGTAGGTATAAACCACGAGAGTAAAGGGCTTGGTCAGAACGATGATGGTCATATAGCGCTTGAAGCTCATCTTGGTCAGGGCAGCTAGCATACAGAGAAAGTCAGCTGGACTAATGGGCCAAATCATCATAAAAATAAAGAAACGGTCAAAACGATTGCCCTTATCCAACCAACCGATATACTTGTCATAGGTGCGCTTGCTGACGACAGACTGGACAAAGGCAGCTCCGTAGAGGCGCACCAGATAAAAGATAATGGCACAGCCAATCACGATGCCGATATAGTTGTAGATTGTCCCGATGATGTGACCGTAGATAAAGACACCAGCCACCGAGGTCAAGGCTCCTGGAATGATAGGGACGACAGTCTGTAAAATCTGTAAAAAGATAAAGAGAGGTGGACCCCAGATACCTGCCTGCTGGATAAAGGCAGAGAGGGTTTCCTTAGACTGTAAAATCCCAGCCTGATAAGCCCAAATACAGAAAATTAAACTCCCAACCCCACCGACAATCGATGAGATGTTGATAACTTGCTGTAAAAGGGGAGAAACAGCTTTCATTTGTTTATCCTGTGACATGCAAACTCCTCGTAGATAGTATAATTCTACTATACCATATTTTGGAGGAGAAAGGGGAAATGAGTCTTTTTGATGAGGAATGGATAGTGAATAGGCCTTCGAGACTTAGAATAGGTTCGTTTACTAAGGTTTATATGTATTCTAAGTCTCGAATTATCGTAATTACATAAATTTAAAAGTATTCTAAGCTTCGAATGGCTTATCTGAGAAAGATTTGGGGTCTTCTAGCTTTTGAATAGTCATCTTACCTAAAGTTTATATGTATTCTAGAGCTCGAAAAGGTAAAATCTAAAAATAGTAAGAGTCTCTATCTGATGGATGGTATGTATGTCTAGTCAGATAGAGATTTTTTAAGTTGGAAATGTCTGATTTGTCCTGAAAAGTACATTTTAGATGGAAATAATGACAGTTGAGCGGATGGGGGTTAAAATGGTTTTGGAAACTGTTAGAATGAATGTATCAACTTAAAGGAGAAAAATTAATGAAGAAAGTTAGAGATGATGAGGAGAGTGTACTATGGTCATTTCCTGTAGTTGGAATTGTATTATTGGTCTGTGTATTGTTTCAAGTCTTTGTATTTAAGGATAGACCTTTGATTCAACATGGTAGACAAGGAAGCATTGTAAAAACAGATCAAAAACAGGTCTATCTTCCAGAACTAATCCAGTCTTGGTTTGATAAAGAAAAAACAAAATGATTCGTTAAATAGAAAGGATATCATCATGACAAAAACATACGCTATTCGCCCTCTTAGTTACAGCAACTTTACCAACCGTGAGTTTGAAAGCCTGATGATGGATACTCATCAAAGTTTGGCAACTTTTTCTAAGGCAAACAAGGATGAGGGAATGTATGCCAAACATTTGGAACCCTTCAAGACCAAGCTAGATGATTTTCAAGCTCAACTTGCGGTGGTGGAGACGAAAGAGTCTAGTAATCTGACAGAAGTGGATCGCAATCGTGATAGTGCCTTGGTCGGTCTTTTTACCCTTCATAGAGGATTTGCTAAGATTAAGGATGCCAAGCTCAAAGAAGCTCATGAAACTCTGAAACCAGTCTTTGCCAAGTACAAGGACATCACTAAGCATAGCAACGATGTGGAAACGGCAGAAATCAAGAGCTTGCTCAAAACTCTGAGTGAAACACCCTATCATGAGGCAGTTACCAGTCTAGGACTGACACCCATGCTGACGGCTGTGGTCAATGCTCAAGAGGAATATGACCAAGTGGAGAGTAAGGCGCGTGCTTCTAAGTCTGCAAAGGAAGTTGGCAAGACTAGACAACTCCGTACCGAACTTTCAACTAGCTACGACCTCTTTATGCGCTATACCGCAGCCAGTGCAGAAGCCTACCCTGAAAAGGAACACCTGACCCAACTCCTCAAGGAACTCAATAGTATCCGAGATAGCAAGCGTCGTCTCATCACTAGCAGCAAGAAAGATAAAAAGACTAAACCAGCAGAACCAGCCCAAGCAGCAGGATAAAGACAACCCCTTAGAAGCGGATTTCTAAGGGGACTTTTGTGGATTCGTGGATAATTTATATATTAACAAAATTGTAGAGAAATAAATAATAGTTAATAAATAAGTTGTTTAAATTCTGGATAGAATCAATAGTTTATTTAATACCTAAATGTTGAAAGTTAAAAATAAAAAGATTAGTCTTTATAGTCTTTTTAAAAACATTGCACTAAATATTGTGGTTTATTCTATTTTTTAAAAAAATAAACACTATATATAGAAAAACAATATTGCTTTTTTGTTTTTGTTTGGTATAATATGAATTGTAGAAAAAAGACGTCAGTGGGGGCTGACGACTAGTTAGAGATGGTGAATTTCAAAATGCGATATGAGCACTATTTCAAAAATTCTCTTTTATTCTAACACTAAATAAAAGAAATGTAAATCTCATTTTGATAATTTTCTTTTTTCTACAAAATATAGAAAAAAGAGGTACATATTATTAGAATATCAAACTTATTAAATAGAGAATCAATCCAAGTAGGATTGGATTTTGTTGATATAGATACATCAAAGGATGTTAGATTGTTTGTAGATCCATTGCTCTTACCAGATCGGTTTAGAAATATTGTTAATGATTTTGTCAATACAGTCTATAAAATGTACACTTTGGGTAATAAAGCAGGTGCATTTCAATTGTTTTCACACTCTAAAGAATGTAATGCTATCCACTTTGGATATTCTGAGAGTAACTCCAAAGGTACAGGTGTTTCAATGAAGATGCTTGATCAATTTTTTGGGTATGTCTATAAATCGGTAGATAAAATCAAAGAAAAATTACTGACACCTATAGCGATGCCGATTTTCGTAAAGAGTTTTTCAGAAGATAGGATGTCTGATTTGTTAGTAAGTTTATTAAAAAAAGAATTGATTTTATATTCTTTAGAACAAGCTCGATTACACGGTTTAAAAATCAGTAATGAAGTACAACGTTTTGATTATTGGGATTCCGAGAGTCATGAGTGGGCTACCTTTGAAAGCCAGTATGTCCTTGCTCCTAATGAAAATGGTGTAGAGGAACTTCTTATCTTAGTTCCGAAGTCTGTTGTAAGTAAAAGATTTCTAGTAAATCCTTCTAGATATATTTCAGTAATTTTTCAACACTTGCAGTTGATGGAAAAGTACCAAAGGATTAATGGTACACCAAAATCTCAAAAAGAATTACGAGAATCAGAGATAGTAGCAAATTATCAAAAGGATAAAGATAAAAGCTACATCTTAGATATGACATTATTATCACCTGAATACTATGAAGCTTATTATGATAATGCAATTAGGTTTAGTGATAATAAATCACTTAATGATGAGGAATTAATAGAAATTCTAACTAAATAAGGGATTGAAATTGAATAGTGCTCACAGAGAAGGAGTAAATCCTTCTTTTTTATTATATTTATCACATTTATAAAACTGATTCATGTTATACTATATATTAGTAGATTTACATTGGAGAATTAAAATGAAATCAACAATTGATAAAATTAATAAATTTCGAGATGATCGTGATTGGAGAAAATTTCATAATGAAAAAGATTTAGCTATTTCAATTTCGATCGAAGCGAGTGAACTTTTGGAATTATTTCAATGGAAGGAGTCTAAAGAGGTCACCAGCAAATCATTGGAAAGAATAAAAGAGGAACTAGCTGATGTTCTAATTTATAGCTTTATGTTGGCAGATAATTTACAGTTAGATGTAGAAAAGATTATTGAAGATAAATTAGTTGATAATAATCGGAAATATCCTGTAAACCTAAGTAAAGGGAATAATAAAAAATATACTGAGTTGGAGAAATAATGGTTAAAATAAAAAGTCCAATTGTAAGAGAGATCGAGTATTCAAGCAGTTCACTGGTAAATCTTAAAAGTCAACTTAAATCTAGTGAAAATAAAAATGATATAAAATTTTTATTTGATTATCCAGTTGTTTATATTGTTAACGATGAGAAGAATAAGCAATTTAGTGTATATGTAGGAGAAACAGCTAATATAATTCGGCGAACTAGTCAACACTTAACAGATGATATAAAGAAAGAAAACAGAGATGATTGGAGAGATTTTGCAACATCTTCGACAACGAAGATGTTTATAATTGGTCACAATCATTTTAATAAGTCTTTAACTCTGGACATAGAAAATCGTTTAATGCTTTATCTTTCAAGTGTTGGTAATGTTATAAGAGTACAAAATAGAAAAGAAAATCCTCAAAATGAATATTATACATCCAACGAATTAGATTCAATTTTTTCAAAAATTTGGCGTTCACTGAGAAAAAGGAATCAGTCTTTATTTCCGATTGAGAGTATTGTTCGAAATTCAGCAATTTTTAAAGCATCTCCCTTTCATAAATTAACCGAAGAACAAATCGAAGCTAAAAATACTATTATTAATAAAATAATTGCTTCTATTAGTAAAGGTCAAGAAGGGACTCTTATCCTAGTTAAAGGAGAAGCTGGAGCAGGGAAAACAGTTTTAATGAGTTCGTTGGTAGATGATTTATTAAATTCTGAAGATATTTCATTTATTAAAGATAATAATTACATTAATCTTGTTGTAAATCATAATAATCAATTAAGTGTATATAAAGAAATTGAAAGAAAACTAAATTGGAATAGTGGCTCTACTTTGGAAGTAGCGATGAAGCCTACTCAATTTTTAAATGCCTTGAGAAAAGAAAAGATTAAAGCAGGAGTCGTTATAGTTGACGAAGGGCATTTACTTCTTACTGCGAAAAATCAAGCATATCTTGGAGGAAATCATTTAAATGATTTATTAGCACAGTCGAAAGTAGTTGTTTTGGTTTATGATGATAAACAGATTATGAGTAAATCTCAAATATGGACTGATAATACTTTTTTAGAATTGGAACATGAGGCTAATCTAGAAGGGAATTTAATTGAATTACGTAATCAAATGAGAATAAAAGCAAATCCTGAAACTGTTAATTGGATTAGAACTATTATTGATGATTGTGAAATCAAGAAATTAACAAAAGATAAGCAATATGATATTAGGATCTTTGATTCTCCTTTGGAACTACAAAAAGCTATTAAGTTAAAGAATAAAGATCAAAAACTAGGTATTTCTAGATTAGTTGCAACATATGATTGGCCATTTGTTGAAGAGAAGAAGAAGGTGGAGAAGATAAAAGATTCAAAATGGTTTGTAGAAATTGATGATTGGAAAGCACCTTGGAATCAACAATTAAAGCCAACGAAGAAGGAAGAAGCTAAATTATCCTGGATAGAACAATCTCAGACAATTAATGAAATAGGATCTACGTTCACAGTTCAGGGTTTTGACTTGAATTATGTAGGTGTTATTATCGGACCTTCTGTGAAGTATAGAAACGGCAAAGTTATTTATGATATTTCTGAAAGTAAAAATAAGGGGGCTGTTCAAAATCGTAAACTTGCAAATGGTGAAAAAGCAAATTATGGCGAAAGACTGTTGAGAAATGAACTGAATGTTTTGTTAACACGTGGTGTAAATGGTTTATATATTTATGCAGTTGATGAAGAATTAAGGGAGGCTCTGAATAAAGCAATAAAATAAAATTCTCTTAGCCAACATCTTCTTTAATACCAGCATTCCGACTACGGTTATCATTCTCAAAAAGAACCGTACCAATCGTGATGTCTACTTTATCGATGCTTCTAAGGAGTTTGATAAGGGGAAAAACCAGAATATCATGACGGATGCTCATATCGAGAAGATTCTGGAAGCCTACAAGTCACGTGAGGAGATTGACAAATTTGCCCATCTGGCAAGTTATGAAGAAATCGTCGAAAATGATTATAACCTCAATATCCCTCGCTATGTATATACCTTTGAGGAAGAAGAAGTCGAACCACTGACAGACATCGTTAGCAAGATTAACAAGACCAATGATGAGATTGAAAAGCAAACAGCTTCTTTACTTGAAATGCTCGGTCAACTACACGGAACCACACCAGAAGCCGATGCCGAATTTAAAGAGTTTTTGAAAGAGTTTGAAGGGTGATGGGCGTAATCAATTCGCTCGTAATTCGCTCATTTTTAAGATATAACTTTGTTTCCATATTTCCGGGGAACTAGTAGAAAGTAAGGAGAAATATGGAAACTAACAACCAACGTGCCCTTTGCCAGCAACTCTGGGCGAGAAACAAATACCTCGTTTTGAGTCATTCTAGCAATATTTACAATGATATTCGTCAATATCTCAAGAATGAAGAGGTGGAGGTGAGTATGGTTCAAGAGATGATTGACCGTGCCTGCCAGATTCCAGAACACAGGGGTCAGGTTTGTAATGCCTTTCAGCATATTTGGGGCTATTTTAAAAAGAAAGCGACAGATGCTGAGCGCAAGGACTATATGCTCCTGCTGGATCGCTACCGCTTTGGTCAGGCTTCTAAGGAAGATGTGATTGCTAAGACTCGAGACTTGCTTGATCGTTATCCCAATACCTACTTGCAACATTCGACTTTATTGAAAGGGGACTCCCATGAGACTTTGGCATGAGGCTTTGATTTCACAACTTCCTCGTCCTCAACTCTTGGGTCAACATCGAGAGTGTTGCGCCCTGCGTGGCAATGGCTGGGGCAGAAAGCATGCAACGGTGGACTATGTCTTTACTCAGTCGCCCTATCGTCTCTATGCCTATCATGACTTGATCATGAAGGAAATGGCTGACCGTGGATATAATGTCAGTCCAGAGTGGCTGGATAAAAACTATCGTGGTAAGACTTGCTCTCCTTATCAAGATTTAGCAGAGGGAAAGTTGACTAGTCCTATTTACAGCGAACATGACGCTACCTACTATGAGGAGTGTCTGGCTAATCTCCGAGAGAAGGGGATTGAGCTGGAATAATAGTAAGGATTGTCTTCGATTTGTAACTCTTTCCGTAATTTTTTCGAATAATAAAGATGATACCTTTGGAATTTTTCTAAGGTCTTCTTTTTATGAGTGTTCAGATTTACTTTTAATAACTTTTGAGTTATAATTAAAAATCAAGCGTGAACTGAAGGACTTAAAAGAAAGAGAGGTAAGTGATGAAGAATAGTGCTATTGGTAGCAATTGGAAGGATGTCCGGTCAGAACTCTTTACCAAGGAGGAACTACTTGGAAGTGATATGCGAGTAGCTATCATGAGCGAGTTGATTGAAGCCAGACATAAGCAAGGAATCAATCAGAAAAAGCTGGAAGAACTTAGTGGAGTAAGCCAGCCTGTCATAGCTAGGATGGAAACAGGCAAGACTAGCCCCCAGTTGGATACGGTATTGAAAGTTTTAGCCAGTTTAGGAAAGACACTAGCAGTCGTCCCCCTCGAACAGAGAAAGAGTTGATGGGAAGAAGTTGGAAAACTTTAACAAATTTAACAGTTATAGTGCCTCAAGTGTATAATATAGAAAAATCAACTTATAGTCTTTTCTAATAACAAGCCATAGTCACTTATAAGAATTACTAATAACGCGTTTGAACCGTCTAACTGAAATAAAGCTATAAAACAAGCTACACAAAGGATTTGAGACATTTGTCCTAGGTCTTTTTCTTTTGTCTAAAACGGAGATATAGTTTCAAACTATATCAAAGCCTAATTTTTTACAATTATACAGATGATTTCTTTTCTGTTAAGATAGTTTCAACAACAAATTTTGGAGGACACATCATGTCAACTACAATCATCGGTTTCCCTCGTTTGGGAGAATTCCGCGAATTAAAATTTACAACTGAAAAATACTTTAGAAAAGAAATCTCAGAAGAAGAACTCTTGGCAGCCGCAAAAGACTTGCGTGCTAAACACTGGAACATTGTCAAAGAAAAAGGCATCACTGAAATCCCATCAAATGACTTTTCTCACTATGACAACTTCCTAGATGCAGCTTTCCTTTTCAACGTGGTACCTGCTTCAGTTCAAAACTTGGAATTGTCTGACCTTGAGCGCTACTTCGCTTTGGGTCGTGGTTACCAAGGAGAAAAAGGAGACGTTCGCGCCCTTCCAATGAAGAAATGGTTCAATACCAACTACCACTACATCGTTCCTAAATTTGAAAAAGACACTCAAGTCAAACTTGCAGGTCACAAAATCTTTGATGAGTTCCAAGAAGCAAAAGAACTTGGTCTCAACACTCGTCCTGTTCTTGTAGGTCCATTCACTTTCCTTCAATTGTCAGACTTTGAAGAAGGCGTGAAAGCAGAAGACTTCGTAGACAGCTTAGTGGCTGCTTACCAAGAAGTTTTTGCTAAATTGGCAGAACTTGGTGCGACTCGTATCCAATTGGATGAAGCTGCTCTTGTAAAAGACTTGACAGCTGAAGAAAAAGCTCTCTTCTTGAACCTTTACAATAAACTTTTGGCTGACAAAAAAGGTCTTGAAGTCTTGCTTCAAACTTACTTCGGTGACGTTCGTGACGTTTACGCTGACCTTGTGAAATTGCCAGTAGATGCTATCGGTCTTGATTTCGTTGAAGGTAAGAAAACTCTTGAACTTGTTAAAGGTGGTTTCCCAGCTGATAAGACTCTTTATGCAGGTATTGTCAATGGTAAAAACATCTGGCGCAACAATTACGAAAAGAGCTTGGCTGTTCTTGAGCAAATCCCAGCTGAAAACATTGTCTTGACAAGCTCATGCTCACTTCTTCATGTGCCATTTACAACTGCTAATGAAGAATTTGAACCAGCAATCTTGAACCACTTTGCCTTTGCAGTTGAAAAATTGGATGAGATTCGTGATTTGGATGCTATCCGCAATGGTCAAGGTGAAGAAGCACTTGCAGCTAACAAAGAACTCTTTGCGACTGAGCGTGTTGGTGTTAATGCTGAACTTCGTGCGCGTATCGCTGGCTTGACGGACGCAGACTACACTCGTTTGCCAGCCTTTGCAGAACGTGAAGCTATCCAAGAAGAAGCATTCAAACTTCCAGCTCTTCCAACAACAACTATCGGTTCATTCCCTCAAACTAAAGAAGTTCGTGCTAAACGTTTGGCTTACCGTAAAGGTGAATTGTCTCAAGAAGAGTATGACGCTTTCCTTGCTGAAACGATCGATGAATGGATCAAATGGCAAGAAGATATTGACTTTGATGTCCTTGTTCACGGTGAATTTGAGCGTAACGACATGGTTGAGTACTTCGGTCAAAACTTGTCAGGTTACCTCTTCTCTAAAAATGGTTGGGTACAATCATACGGTATGCGTGGAGTTAAACCACCAATCATCTGGGGTGATGTAACTCGTCTTAACCCTATTACTGTTAAATGGTCTAGCTATGCACAAAGCCGTACAAACAAACCTGTTAAAGGTATGTTGACTGGACCAGTAACTATTCTCAACTGGTCATTCCCACGTGAAGACATCTCTATCAAGGATTCTACTCTTCAAATCGCCCTTGCTATCAAGGATGAAGTACTTGACCTTGAAGCTGCTGGTGTGAAAATCATTCAAATCGACGAGGCTGCTCTTCGTGAAAAATTGCCACTCCGTCGTAGTGACTGGTACGAAGACTACCTTGACTGGGCAATTCCTGCCTTCCGCTTGGTGCACTCAACAGTAGCGCCAGACACACAAATCCACACTCACATGTGTTACTCAGAATTTACAGATATCATCCCAGCTATCGACAACATGGATGCGGACGTTATCTCATTTGAGGCAAGCCGTTCAAACCTTGAAATCTTGGACGAACTCAAAGCGAAAAACTTCCAAACAGAAGTGGGACCTGGGGTTTACGATATCCACTCACCTCGTGTGCCAAATGAAGGCGAAATCGACCACACAATCGAAGCCATCCTTGCTAAAGTGCCAAGCAAGAAAGTTTGGATCAACCCTGACTGTGGTTTGAAAACACGTGGTATTCCAGAAACAAAAGAAAGCTTGATCCGCCTTGTTGAAGCAGCTAAAGCTGCGCGTGAGAAATTGTAGGATAGGATTTCTCTAGAAGCGCTGTTTGGTCAATCTGCCTGTTTCACTTGGATTCTAGGAATCCAGCTAACGAAAAAAATCAACTAGAAAAGGATAAGGACTATGTCACGCCAAACACCGTCACTCTCATTTGAAGTGTTTCCTCCAAACCCAGCAGTAGGCAACGATAAGATTATTGCTGCTCTTCAAAATATGCAGGAGTTGGCACCTCACTTTATCAGTGTAACTGCCAGCAATAATAAATTTAATATCAAGGAAACGACGGTTCGTTTGGCTGACTTTATCCAAAATGACTTGACGATTCCGACTATTGCCCACTTGCCAGCCATCTATTTGACTAAGGACAAGGTGGCTGAAACCATTGCTGACTTGGACAAGGTTGGGGTACAGAAAATCTTGGCTTTGCGTGGGGATATTATCCCTGATGTGGAGCCGCAAAAGGATTTCCGCTATGCAACTGACTTGATTGAGTTCATCAAGGAACAAGCCCCTCACTTTGATATTGTTGGTGCTTGTTATCCAGAAGGCCATCCAGATTCACCAAATCAGATTTCAGATATTCAAAATCTTAAGAAGAAAGTGGATGCAGGTTGTTCGAGCCTTGTAACCCAGCTTTTCTTTGACAATGAGCGCTTCTATGATTTCCAAGACAAATGTACTTTGGCTGGGATTGATATTCCCATTCATGCAGGGATTATGCCAATTCTGAATCGAAATCAGGCTCTCCGTCTCTTGAAGACTTGTGAGAATATCCATCTTCCACGCAAATTTAAAGCCATCTTAGACAAGTATGAGCATGACCCTGAGTCGCTCAGAGCAGCAGGACTTGCCTATGCCGTGGACCAAATCGTGGACTTGGTAACTCAGGATGTTGCCGGTGTGCATCTCTACACCATGAACAATGCTGAAACAGCAAAATACATTCATCAAGCAACCCATGCCTTGTTTAATCATCAGTCTCTAGGATAATAAAAAGCAAACCATTCTTCTCAGCTGAGGGGAATGGTTCCTTTTTAATGGTAAAGACCGCACTTTTTAAGAAAAATATGATAAAATAGACTCTGTACGTACTTGATACAAAGATGAGGGTATTTAGGTTGTAGAAGTTTGTTTAAAGTTGATTATTTTTTAAACAAAATCTGATAATGTGTGTCTCAGAAAACACGAACGGAGTGAGTATTTAAAAGATATTTCACGCTATCGTGGTATCCTAGAGAATAACTCTGTTATTTTCTAGGACGGAATTTTTGAGAGTAAAATAGTTCGGGAAACTATTTTAGCCTGAGCATAGAGATGAAAAGGCGAAGTAATTAAAAATTACCATTGAAATTCCATTGGATTTCTAAAATCATCCACTGGATAATTTTACCTCCCGTCCGCACTATTTCAGGGAAATATCAAAAAGATACTTAATTGAATTTTGGTCTCATTTCTTAGGAAAAAAGATAAGCTTCCTAGCACTTATCGAGTGCAAAGTCACCTTCCTATTTTTCTACAGAAATGTTCGGCAAGCCGAATCGTCCAAAATATCTTGATTAATTGAACACGCCTACAACTCTGTGGAAAAAGATAAATCTGCCTAGGAGCAGTCGCTCCGTCGTTAGATTTCCTATTTTCCTTTGAGTTGCTTGACGGCTTAGTATCTTGATCTTTGTAGGCAAGGCGTATAATTTCATCAATCCAAAGGGGATTAAAATGACAAAACAAGTGTTTCAAACGACTTTTGCGGGTCGTGAGTTAATTGTAGAGACTGGTCAGGTTGCTAAGCAGGCAAATGGCTCTGTTGTTGTACGTTACGGTGAGTCAACTGTCTTGACTGCAGCCGTTATGTCTAAGAAAATGGCAACTGGGGATTTCTTCCCACTTCAAGTCAACTACGAAGAAAAAATGTATGCGGCTGGGAAGTTTCCTGGTGGCTTTATGAAGCGTGAAGGACGTCCTTCAACAGATGCGACTTTGACAGCGCGTTTGATTGACCGTCCAATCCGTCCTATGTTTGCGGAAGGTTTCCGTAACGAAGTCCAAGTCATCAACACCGTGCTTTCTTATGATGAAAATGCTTCTGCACCAATGGCTGCTATGTTTGGTTCATCCTTGGCACTTTCCATTTCAGATATTCCATTTGACGGTCCAATTGCTGGGGTACAGGTGGGTTATGTAGATGGTCAAATCATCATCAACCCTACGCAAGAACAAGCAGAGCAATCTCTCCTTGAATTGACAGTAGCTGGTACCAAGCACGCCATCAACATGGTAGAGTCTGGTGCTAAAGAATTATCAGAAGAAATCATGCTGGAAGCGCTCCTTAAAGGGCACGAAGCAGTCAAAGAATTGATTGCCTTCCAAGAAGAAATCGTTGCAGCAGTCGGTAAAGAAAAAGCAGAAGTGGAATTGCTTCATGTGGACGCTGACTTGCAAGCTGAAATCATCGCAGCCTACAACAGTGACCTCCAAAAAGCGGTCCAAGTAGAAGAAAAATTGGCTCGTGAAGCTGCAACTCAAGCAGTTAAGGACCAAGTTATTTCCGTTTACGAAGAAAAATATGCGGACCATGAAGAATTTGACCGTATCATGCGAGATGTGGCTGAAATCTTGGAACAAATGGAACACGCTGAAGTGCGCCGTTTGATCACAGAAGATAAGGTACGTCCTGACGGTCGTAAGGTTGATGAAATCCGTCCTTTGGATGCGGTTGTTGACTTCCTTCCTCGTGTGCACGGCTCTGGTCTCTTCACTCGTGGACAAACTCAGGCTCTTTCAGTCTTGACTTTGGCCCCAATGGGAGAAACTCAAATCATCGATGGTTTGGATCCAGAGTACAAGAAACGCTTTATGCACCATTATAACTTCCCACAATACTCTGTAGGGGAAACTGGTCGTTACGGTGCGCCAGGTCGTCGTGAAATCGGTCACGGTGCTCTCGGTGAGCGTGCCCTTGCTCAAGTCTTGCCAAGCTTGGAGGAATTTCCATACGCTATCCGTTTGGTAGCAGAAGTCTTGGAATCAAATGGTTCTTCATCTCAAGCTTCTATCTGTGCGGGAACTCTTGCCCTTATGGCTGGTGGTGTGCCAATCAAGGCGCCAGTAGCAGGGATTGCCATGGGTCTTATTTCAGATGGAAACAACTATACAGTATTGACAGATATCCAAGGTTTGGAAGATCACTTTGGAGATATGGACTTTAAGGTTGCAGGTACTCGTGACGGGATTACAGCCCTACAAATGGATATCAAGATTCAAGGGATCACTGCAGAAATCTTGACTGAAGCCCTTGCCCAAGCCAAGAAAGCTCGTTTTGAAATCCTTGATGTGATTGAAACAACCATTCCAGAAGTTCGTCCAGAATTGGCTCCAACTGCTCCGAAAATTGATACCATCAAGATTGATGTGGACAAGATTAAGATTGTCATCGGTAAGGGTGGAGAAACCATCGACAAGATTATCGCCGAAACAGGTGTTAAGATTGATATCGATGAAGAAGGAAATGTGTCTATCTACTCTAGCGACCAAGATGCTATTAACCGTGCTAAAGAAATTATTGCTGGTTTGGTCCGTGAAGCTAAGGTGGACGAAGTTTACCGTGCTAAAGTCGTTCGTATCGAGAAATTTGGTGCCTTTGTTAACCTCTTTGATAAGACAGATGCCCTTGTTCATATCTCGGAGATGGCTTGGACGCGTACCAATAATGTCGAAGACTTAGTAGCAATCGGTGATGAAGTTGATGTTAAGATTATCAAAATTGATGAAAAAGGACGTGTGGATGCTTCTATGAAAGCCCTTCTTCCTCGTCCTCCAAAACCTGAACGTGATGAAAAAGGCGAAAAGTCTGAGAAACCTCACCGCCCACGTCATCACAAGGACCACAAACCTAAGAAAGAATTTACAGAAACACCAAAAGATTCAGAATAAGAAAAGGAGAAATGTATGGGATGGTGGCGCGAAACCATTGATATCGTAAAAGAAAATGATCCAGCGGCCCGCACCACTTTGGAGGTTTTGCTGACTTATCCAGGTGTCAAGGCCTTGGCGGCCCACCGTCTTTCGCATTTTCTCTGGAAGCATGGCTTCAAACTCCTGGCTCGTATGCACAGTCAGTTTTGGCGCTTTTGGACTCAGATTGAGATTCATCCAGGCGCCCAGATTGATTCAGGTGTCTTTATCGACCATGGCTCTGGTTTGGTGATTGGGGAAACAGCGATCGTTGAAAAAGGTGTTCTCCTTTATCACGGAGTGACTCTTGGTGGGACTGGTAAGGATGTTGGCAAACGCCATCCGACCGTTCGTCAGGGTGCCCTTATATCAGCACATGCCCAAGTTATTGGTCCTGTAGAAATTGGTGCAAATGCCAAGGTCGGTGCTGCAGCAGTTGTCGTAGCAGATGTACCTAGTGATGTGACGGTTGTCGGTATTCCGGCCAAGATTGTCCGAGTTCATGGACAGAAGGATGAACCGACGATCCACGAAGTCGAAGAAAAACGAGAGTACTACGTCAATAAACTCGAGCAGGCTAAAGATGTAAGTCACAGATCGTCTGGTTTGTAGAGGATACCTATATGATTCAAGCAAGAAACAAGTTAAGCCAAGAGGAGTTATCTGAGGCGAAAAAACTAATTAACTGTTGCCAAAACTATGACGGTACCTATCGTGATCCCTATCTTTCTAACATGCTTAATTTTGACCCAAACATGCCCGCCTTTTTCCTTTATTATGAAAAAGGCGAACTTGTTGGTCTCTTAACTGTCTATGCTGATGACCAAGATGTGGAGGTGACGATACTGGTTCATCCAGATCATCGCCGTCAGGGAATTGCGCGTGCATTGTTTACTAGTTTTGAGAGAGAAACAGTTTCTTTTTCTATTCGATCAGTCACTTTTCAGACAGAGCGTGTTTTTCTAGACCGCCATCCTGATTTTGTTAGCAACTGGGGATTGGTCGAGGATGAAGAGACAGAAACCTGGTTAGGTAAGGATAGAAAACCTTATCAGTTAGCAAATGTTTCTAATCTTGAAGTTTTGTTAGCAGATAGTTCGTATCAGGAGCAAATTAGTCAGTTAAAATTTCAGGCATTCTCAGAGGAACATGAGTCTAGAGAGATTGTGGATAGATATGTCGCTGAAGCTCTGAAGGATCCAGAAAGTCGCTTATATATTTTGTTAAAAGACGGTCAGGTTATTGGAACTTGCACGGTAGATTTATCGACTAATACGAATTACTTCTACGGTTTAGCAATATCTGAACCTGAACGTGGGAAAGGCTATGGAAGCTACTTAGCAAAATCACTTGTCAACCAACTAATTGAGCAAAATGATAAGAAATTTCAGATTGCAGTAGAAGATAGCAATGTAGGTGCCAAACGTTTGTATGAAAAAATTGGCTTTGTCAAACAGACTCAGGTGGTTTATCTGAATGAGAAAGGAGCAAGGGATTCCGAAGTGTAGAGACATTCGGACTGAAATTCAATTGAACTCTCAGTGATGAGACTAACTGTTCTTGGATTTTAGCTTTCCTGATTATGATTTATGATTAAAATCTATGACACTATGTCTCGTGATTTGCGAGAATTTGTCCCGATTGAGGACGGCAAAGTTAAGATGTATGTTTGTGGGCCAACGGTGTATAACTATATCCACGTGGGGAATGCCCGCTCAACAGTAGCTTTTGATACGGTTCGTCGCTATTTTGAGTACCGTGGGTACGAGGTTGCCTATATTTCCAATTTTACGGATGTGGATGATAAGATTATCAACCGTGCCAAGGAAGAGGGTATCACACCTCAGGAGGTTGCGGACAAGTATATCGCTGCCTTTCGTGAGGATGTGACGGCCTTGGGTGTCAAACCTGCGACTCGCCATCCGCGTGTGGTGGAGTTTATGGATGACATTATTCGCTTTGTGGAAGACTTAATTGAAAAAGGTTTTGCTTATGAGAGCCAAGGGGATGTCTATTTCAGTGTGGAAAAATCCCACAACTATGCCAAATTGGCCAATAAAACCTTGGAAGACTTGGAGCTAGGTGCTTCAGGTCGTACCGATGAAGAAACGGCTCGTAAGGAAAATCCTGTAGACTTTGCCCTCTGGAAATCTGCCAAATCAGGCGAGATTTCTTGGGACAGTCCTTGGGGATCTGGTCGTCCGGGATGGCACATCGAGTGTTCGGTCATGTCAACAGAGATTTTGGGCGATACCATTGATATCCACGGTGGTGGAGCCGACTTAGAGTTTCCACATCACACCAATGAAATTGCCCAGTCAGAAGCCAAAACAGGCAAGACCTTTGCCAACTACTGGATGCACAATGGCTTTGTCAATATCGACAATGTCAAGATGTCCAAGTCCTTGGGCAACTTTATTACCGTACATGATGCCCTTAAAACCCTCGATGGGCAAGTACTTCGTTTCTTCTTTGCGACTCAACATTACCGTAAGCCTATCAACTTTACGGAAAAGGCAGTGCGTGATGCAGAGACTAATCTCAAGTATCTAAAGAACACTTACGAACAACCATTTTCTGGGATTGTAGATGCTCAAGAGTTACAGGCTTTTAAAGACAAGTTTATAGCAGCTATGGATGAGGATTTCAACGCTGCCAATGGAATCACAGTAGTCTTTGAAATGGCCAAATGGATCAATTCCGGCAACTATGATGCAAGTGTCAAGCAAGCTCTTGCGGATATGTTGGAAGTCTTTGGAATTGTCTTTGTTGAGGAAGTTTTGGACGCTGAGATCGAATCCTTGATTCAAAAACGCCAAGAAGCGCGTGCCAATCGTGACTTTGCGACAGCGGACCAGATCCGTGACCAATTGGCTGATCAAGGGATTAAGCTCCTTGACACCAAAGATGGAGTGAGGTGGACGCGTGATTGATGTCAATCTCATTAACGGGATTGCGTTAGCTTTTGAGGGGGACGCGGTGTATTCTATGTATATTCGCCGTCACCTCATCCTCAAAGGTATGACCAAGCCCAATAAACTCCACCAAGAGGCGACCAAGTATGTCTCAGCCAAGGCTCAGGCTCACCTGATTTCTCTTATGTTAGAGGAGCAAGTCTTAACGGAAAAAGAAGAAGAAATCTACAAACGTGGTCGCAATACCAATAGTCACACCAAGGCCAAAAATGCTGATGTGGTGACTTACCGTATGTCCACAGGTTTTGAAGCAGTCATGGGCTATCTCCATATGACTGAAAATCTGGAACGTCTTGAGAGCTTGATTTCGTGGTGCATCCAAAAAGTGGAGGGCTAGGACATGATGGCAAAAGAATTACAAGACTGGTTTCCTGAGGCTCAGATTTCAGACCAACCAGCAGAGAAAGAGGGCTATCTCACTCTCCCTTTAGCTTCTCAGCAGTGGATTTTGCTTGAGGAAACTGGCCTCAGTGAGCGTGAAAAGCAGTTAGTTGCCCTTTTGACCCAGCAGGAGCAGGCTCGTTCGCTCAATCCTTGGTATTCTTATCTGGTTGAGGGCAAGGGACAAGCACCGCAAGCTTTCAAAAAGATTCAGTTGGTTTATTGTCATCTTTCCTATTTTCAGCAGGAAAATCTATCCTCTTGGCTAGATATGATGCGGACTCTATTTCCTAACTGTCAGACAGTGCTTCAGGTAGGAGCTCAGGATTATGTTTTCGTACTTCAACAAGATAAATACACTTCTGTACGAGCTATTTTAAGTGATACGATTGAAGCGGTTGAGTATGACTTTGGACTTCGTCTGTCAATCATGTTGGGCCAGGTTTGGTCTCAGACAGGACATCAAGCCCTATCAGACTTAATCAAAGCAGAGCGCGATTTGTTTAAGACTTGGTGGCGTCATGGTCACCAAGGTGTTCATACTTTTTCTCAGCTCTATCTTTGGAGTATAGGAGAAAGACTCGTGGACTTGAAGGCAATCAAGGAATGTCTACATCAGATGATTTTGGATCAAGATCAGATTCAGGAAATCATTCTCTCTCTTTGGGAAAATAGTGCTGTTCTCACTAAAACAGCCCAGCAACTCTATCTGCACCGCAATTCTCTCCAATACAAGATTGATAAATGGGAAGAGTTGACAGGGCTTCAGTTGAAAGAATTGACTGACTTGACCCTGTGTTATCAATTGATTTTACCAGATATTCTCTAAAGTTTTGTGCAAGTTGCACAGAACTTTTTTATTTTTTTGGTCACCTTGCCATAGAAATGTAAAGCGTTTTCATCTATAATAAAACTATCAAAAGACAAAAGGAGTTCACCTCATGGTAGAATTGAATCTTAAAAACATTTACAAAAAATATCCAAACAGCGAACACTATTCAGTTGAAGACTTCAACTTGGACATCAAAGACAAAGAATTTATCGTTTTCGTAGGTCCTTCAGGATGTGGTAAATCAACAACTCTTCGTATGATTGCTGGTCTTGAAGACATCACAGAAGGTACTGCATCTATCGATGGCGTGGTTGTCAACGACGTAGCTCCAAAAGACCGTGACATCGCCATGGTATTCCAAAACTACGCTCTTTACCCACACATGACTGTTTATGACAACATGGCTTTCGGTTTGAAATTGCGTAAATACAGCAAAGAAGACATCGACAAACGTGTACAAGAAGCAGCTGAAATCCTTGGATTGAAAGAATTTTTGGAACGTAAACCAGCTGACCTTTCAGGTGGTCAACGTCAGCGTGTTGCTATGGGGCGTGCTATCGTCCGTGATGCAAAAGTATTCTTGATGGATGAACCTTTGTCAAACTTGGATGCCAAACTTCGTGTATCTATGCGTGCTGAAATCGCTAAAATCCACCGTCGTATCGGAGCTACAACTATCTACGTAACTCACGACCAAACAGAAGCGATGACACTTGCAGACCGTATCGTTATCATGTCAGCAACTAAGAACCCTGCTGGTACAGGTACTATCGGACGTGTAGAACAAATCGGTACTCCTCAAGAAGTTTACAAAAACCCAGTTAACAAATTCGTAGCAGGATTCATCGGAAGCCCAGCTATGAACTTCATCAACGTGAAATTGGTTGGTAGCGAAATTGTTTCTGACGGTTTCCGTTTGAAAGTTCCAGAAGGAGCATTGAAAGTTCTTCGTGAAAAAGGCTACGAAGGTAAAGAATTGATCTTCGGTATCCGTCCAGAAGACGTGAATGCAGAACCTGCTTTCCTTGAAACATTCCCAGAATCAGTTGTCAAAGCTACTATCTCTGTATCAGAATTGCTTGGTTCAGAATCTCACCTTTACTGCCAAGTTGGTAAAGATGAATTTGTTGCTAAAGTTGACGCTCGTGACTACTTGCAAACAGGTGCAACAGTTGAACTTGGATTTGACTTGAACAAAGCACACTTCTTCGATGTAGAAACTGAAAAAACAGTTTACTAAGATAAATAAAACTCAAAACACTGCTAGAAATCTGGCAGTGTTTTTTGAGATTGCGTAGAAAAAACTCCTGGGAAATTCCAGGAGAGTATGAGTGGTTATTTAAACTTGAATCCTTCGTAAATAAGCTCTGTTTTTGGATTTTGTTTCTTAATCTGTTTGGCAAGTGACTTCATCATAGAAAGAGGACCACACATATAGACGCTCGCATGTTCGGGCACTTCTTCTTGCTCAAAATTAAGATAGCCGTCTTTCCTACTGTCTACTAGATGGAGTTCAAAATTAGGATTTTTCTGAGCATAGTCACGGAGCAAATCTAGATAGACTGCATTTTCATCTTCACGGAAGCTATAGTAGAAGTGAACCTGTTTATCTAAAATAGGATGTTCACGGATGTAAGAGATGAAGGGGGTGATCCCAATACCTCCAGCAATCCAAACCTGATTTTCTCGTCCTTCTTCTATAATCATGTGTCCGTAAGCTCTGTCAACGGTTACTTTGCTACCGACTTGAAGATTGTCATAGATATTCTTGGTAGGGTCACCTGAATTTTTGACAGTAAAGTAAAGCGTTTGACCATGACCTCCTGAGATAGAAAAGGGATGCGGAGCACTTTCAAAACCTTCTTGAAAAATCTTTAGGAAGGCAAATTGTCCTGATTGATAGTTGAAAGGTCTGCTAAGATGGATTTGAATTTCTCTAGTATCGTGATTTAAGCGTTTGAGATTGGTAATTTTCCCTAGATAGGGGAAGGAAATCTTTTGATAAAGGAAGATGATGTAAAAACCAGCTAGTAAGCCTAAAAGGGCATAGCTACCAACAAGAAAACTTAGGAGGTTAAATGTGAGAAGGCGATTGCCCATCATCATGTAGACATGAAAGAGTCCGAAAATATAAGCTAGATAAACCAGACGGTGAATCCATCGCCAAGCTTCGTATTGGATGTATTTGCCTAAATAGGCGACAAGGATGATACTGACAAAATATAGATGGCAAGGTTGCCAAACTGAGCAGCTAAACGAGAGCCCCACAAACCGCCCATACTAAAGTTATGAAAGATTAGTAGGATGATGGAGAGAAAGGCTGTGAATTTGTGGACGGTGTAGACCTTCTTCAAACCGTGAAACCAGTTTTCTAGTAGTGGGAGATGAGTGGCTAGAATAAAAGTCAGAGATAGGCTTGTTAAAGCTAGTCCTGGAATCATGAATTGGGTAGAAGTGTTCATCCAAGTCAAAATAGTCAAGACAAAACTAGCTATGATAAAGAGTAGTCCTTTGAGTGATTTCATAAAAAATTCCATTTCATTAAGATTTTGATTTGTTGTAAATAAATTTGTTACATTTTATCATAGAAAAAGTATGGTGTCAAATTGAGGTCTATAAATATCTACTCTCATCAAAAAAACTCTCCAATTTAACTGGAGAGTGGTTGTTTATTCTGCAGCTTGTTGCCAACGTTTTGCTAGCATATGAGATAGGCTCGAAATTGCTAGGTTGAAGCTGAAGTAGATGAGGGCAATCAGGATATAAAGACTAAACACTTGCTCTGGTTCGAAATAACGGCCCATGAGAATTTGGCTGGCTCCAAAGAGTTCTTGTAGGGCGATAACAGAGTAGAGGAGGCTGGTATCCTTAATCACGGTTACAAACTGAGAAATGATGGCTGGCAGCATTTTACGGATTGCTTGTGGGAGAATGATGTGGTAGAGGATTTGGGCTGATGTAAATCCTTGTGACATTCCTGCTTCGTACTGGCCTTTGTCCACGGCATTGAGACCGCCTCGGATAATCTCAGCCAAGGCTGCTGATGTAAAGAGGGTAAAGGCAGTGATTCCTGCTGGTGTGGATTTCATCTTGAACACTAAAAAGATAGTGAAAATCCAGAGGAGGTTGGGAACGTTACGCACAAATTCGATGTAAATGCTGGAAATGATGCGCAAGATAGGATTTTTCCCATTTCTCATGACTGCTAGAACTGTACCGATAAGTGTAGCGAGGACGATGGCAATCAGAGAAATGTAGAGGGTCAAGCCAAATCCTTTAAAGATAAAGACTAGGTTATCTGGGGTCAAAACTTCTAAAATGGATTCCATAGTAACCTCCTAAAGTGAATAGGCTTTTTTATTGGCTTGCTCCATTTTGCGACCAAACTGGGCAACAGGAAAGCAAAGAGAAAAGTAGAGAAGGGCAGCTCCTAAAAATGCTGGAATGTAGTTTCCGTTAAGTGCTGACCAAGACTTGGTCACAAACATCAAGTCCACTCCAGAGATGATAGCGACGGTGGAGGTGTTTTTGATGAGGTTGACGATTTGGTTGGTCAAAGGAGGAAGAATGATACGAAAGGCCTGAGGCAAGATAATCAAGCGCATGGCACTGATAAAGGTAAAACCTTGCGACAAGGCGGCCTCCATCTGACCACTAGGAATAGACTGAATACCTGAGCGAATAACCTCAGCGATATAGGCGCCGTGATAGAGACCCACGCAGAGAACAGCTGTCCAATAAATCGGAATCATGATGGTATGGTCACTGATAAGAGGTAGACCATAAAAAACGATAACAAACTGCACCAAGAGGGGAGTGTTTTGGTAAAACTCCACAAAGATGCGAGCTAAAATGCGCAAAATCGGACGTTTACTGGTTGACATGGCTCCAAAGAAGATGCCCAAAACCATGGCTAGGATAAAGGATCCGATAGCTAGGGCAAGAGTGAAGAGGAAACCATTGAAAAATTGTCCAAAATCCTGAAAATAGGCAGTCCAAGATGATAAATCTGTCATGGGGTGTCCTCCTTAATCTGCAGTATGGCTGGATGGTTTCAGCTTGTAACGGTCATAGAGTTTTTGCAAACTGCCATCCTTGTTCCATTTGGTGACCAAGTTATCGAGATAGTCGTTGAGCTCGGTATTTGATTTCTTGGTGACGATACCGTAGTCAGATGGCTTGAAACTATCATCTAGTAGTTCTGTGCGCTTGCTGATGTAGCCAGACAGAATCGAGCGGTCAACGGAAAAGGCATCGATACGATGAGCGTGTAGGGAAGTAATCAATTCTGGGTAGGAACCAAGTTCGACGAATTTAAAGGTCAGGCCTTTCTTTTTACCCAGTTCAGTAATCAGGCGCTGAGTAATGGAACCTTGGGCAACTCCGATGGTTTTGCCATTTAGGTCCTCAATCTTTTTGATTTTGGCAGATTTATTGACCAAAAAGCCAGAAGCGTCGGTGTAGTAGGGGCTGGTGAAGTTGTAGAGTTTTTTGCGTTCGTCTGTGATGGTAAAGGTCGCGATATCCATATCGACCTGTTCATTGTCTAGGAGTGGTCCACGGGTTTGTGCGGTAACAGGCACATAGCGAACCTTGACCTTGAGCTCATCTGCTACCATCTTGGCCAAGTCGGTTTCGATACCAGAATAGGTTCCTGTCTTGGGATTCTTGTAACCGAAATTGGGAACATCTTGTTTCACACCGACAACCAGCTCGCCTCTCTTTTGAATGTCTGCGACACTGGTATCAGCCTGAACTGGTTTTGCAGTAGCAAGGCCGAAAAGGCTAATCAGTAATGCTGATAAAAAGAATTTCTTTTTCATAGGCGCCTCCTTATTTGACTTTGTCACTTTCGTGGTTGATAATTTTGCTGAGGAATTGTTGGGCACGAGGTTCGCTTGGATTGTCGAAAAAGTCATCGACATCTGTCGTATCTACCAAAACTTCTCCGTCAGCCATAAAGATGATGCGATCGGCAACTTCACGAGCAAAACCCATTTCATGGGTAACGATAATCATATTCATACCATCGTGGGCCAATTTTTGCATAACTGCCAGAACATCACCGATGGTTTCAGGGTCTAGGGCAGATGTTGGTTCATCAAAGAGAAGGAGTTCTGGATGCATAGCGAGTCCACGTGCAATGGCAATCCGTTGCTTTTGTCCACCAGACAGCATAGCTGGATATGAATCTTTCTTGTCCCACATATTTACAAATTCCAGATATTTTTGGGCTGTTTTTTCAGCTTCTTTTTTATCAATTCCTAGAACTTTTATAGGTGCAAGTGTTACGTTTTCTAACACTGTTTTATGCGGATAGAGGTTAAAATGTTGGAAAACCATGCCGACTTCCTTGCGAAGAGGTACCAAATCTTTCTGGCTGGCACCAGCAACTTGGCGACCATTTACTAGAAGGCTTCCCTTGTCAACAGGCTCTAAACCATTGATGGTGCGGATAAGAGTGGATTTCCCAGAACCAGATGGTCCGAGTAGGACAACGACTTGTCCTTTTTCAAAACGGAGATTGATGTCGCGGAGTGCGTGGTAGTCTCCGTAATATTTTTCGACGTGTTCAAATTCTACTAAAGCCATAAGGAATCTCCTTTGTGTTAGATTTTATAACATGATTCTACACCAAAAGAATTGGCTTGTCAAATCATATCTGAAAAAATTCACTAAAATTTTATAAAAAAGCAATCTGGATAGAGAAAACGTCTAAATCGTGTTATAATGAAGCAAGAGAATTCTTAGAAAGAGTGGATGTCTTTTTGATAACACCTACTTATGAATGGCAGTTTGCCCCGCAGGTAGAAGATGCGGATTTTACAAAAATAGCCAAGAAGGCTGGACTGGGTCCTGAGGTGGCTCGCTTATTGTTTGAAAGAGGGGTTCAGGACCAAGAAAGTCTAAAGAAGTTTTTAGAACCTTCCTTGGAGGACTTGCATGACCCTTATCTGCTCCATGATATGGACAAGGCAGTGGCTCGGATTCGTCAGGCCATTGAAGAAGGGGAAAATATTCTCGTTTATGGAGACTATGATGCGGATGGTATGACTTCAGCTTCGATTGTGAAGGAAAGTTTGGAACAGCTTGGTGCCGAGTGCCGTGTTTACCTGCCTAATCGTTTTACTGATGGATATGGTCCCAATGCCAGTGTTTATAAATACTTTATCGAGCAAGAAGGAATTTCCTTGATAGTGACAGTGGATAATGGGGTTGCCGGTCATGAAGCCATTGAATTGGCCCAGTCTATGGGAGTAGATGTCATTGTGACTGACCACCATTCCATGCCTGAAACTCTGCCCGATGCCTATGCTATCGTTCATCCTGAGCATCCGGATGCGGACTATCCTTTCAAATATTTGGCTGGTTGTGGAGTGGCCTTCAAGCTGGCTTGTGCCCTTTTAGAAGAAGTGCAAGTGGAACTACTGGATTTGGTTGCTATCGGAACCATTGCCGATATGGTGAGTTTGACGGATGAAAATCGTATCTTGGTTCAATATGGTCTAGAAATGTTGGGGCATACTCAGCGCATAGGTCTACAAGAAATGTTGGATATGGCTGGGATTGCTGCCAACGAAGTAACAGAAGAAACGGTTGGTTTTCAGATTGCCCCTCGTTTGAATGCCTTGGGCCGCTTGGATGATCCCAATCCTGCCATTGATTTGTTGACTGGATTTGACGACGAGGAAGCTCACGAGATTGCCCTCATGATTCACCAGAAAAACGAAGAGCGCAAGGAAATCGTCCAGTCTATCTATGAAGAAGCTAAGACCATGGTGGACCCTGAGAAGAAGGTCCAAGTCTTGGCCAAGGAAGGCTGGAATCCTGGGGTTCTAGGAATCGTGGCTGGTCGTTTGTTGGAAGAACTAGGGCAGACAGTCATCGTTCTCAATATAGAGGACGGTCGTGCAAAGGGTAGTGCTCGTAGTGTGGAAGCGGTCGATATTTTTGAGGCGCTGGATCCCCATCGAGACCTCTTTATCGCCTTTGGTGGCCATGCTGGCGCAGCAGGAATGACGCTGGAAGTGGAGAAACTCTCAGATTTATCTCAGGTTTTGGAAGATTATGTCCGTGAAAAAGGAGCAGATGCTGCTGGCAAGAACAAGTTAAATCTAGATGAAGAGCTAGATTTGGAGACACTTAGCTTGGAAACGGTCAAAAGTTTTGAACGTTTGGCACCTTTTGGCATGGACAATCAGAAACCTATCTTTTATATCAAGGATTTTCAGGTCGAAAGTGCCCGTACTATGGGGGCAGGTAATGCCCATCTCAAGCTGAAAATTTCTAAAGGCGAGGCGAGTTTTGAGGTAGTGGCCTTTGGCCAAGGGAAAAGGGCGACTGAATTCTCACAGACCAAGCAATTGGAATTGGCAGTGACTCTCTCTGTCAACCAATGGAATGGCCAAACTGCCCTGCAGCTGATGATGGTGGATGCGCGTGTGGAGGGTGTTCAACTTTTTAATATCCGTGGGAAGAATGCAGTCTTGCCAGAAGGAGTTCCAGTCTTGGATTTTGCTGGAGAACTGCCAAATCTGGCGGATAGTGAAGCTGTTATCGTAAAAACCGTTCCTGAGGATATTACTCAGCTGAAGACCATTTTTCAGGAACAGAATTTCTCTGCGGTCTATTTCAAAAATGATATTGACAAGGCCTACTATCTAACAGGTTATGGGACTAGAGAGCAGTTTGCCAAATTGTACAAGACCATCTACCAGTTTCCAGAGTTTGATATTCGCTACAAGCTGAAAGACTTGGCTGCTTATCTCAATATTCAACAAATCTTGCTAGTCAAGATGATTCAAGTATTTGAAGAGCTAGGCTTTGTGACGATCAAAGATGGGGTCATGACAGTGAATAAAGAGGCACCGAAGCGGGAAATCGGAGAAAGTCAGATTTACCAAAATCTCAAACAAACCGTTAAAGACCAAGAAATGATGGCGCTGGGTACCGTGCAAGAAATTTATAACTTTTTAATGGAAAAAGAATAGCAGATAGGAAAGAGTTGGGCAACCAGCTCTTTTTTGAAAATAAATCTTCATTTTGAAAATCATCAAAAAAATGGTATAATAGTAGGAAAAGATTCGGCTAAAAGTAATAGTGCTTTTAGAATAAAAGGGTAAGTAACCCTATAATCAAGATAAACTAAGATTTTGGAGGAAAAATGAGTAATATTAGTTTAACAACACTTGGTGGTGTACGTGAAAATGGGAAAAATATGTACATTGCTGAAATTGGAGAGTCCATTTTTGTTTTGAATGTAGGGTTAAAATATCCCGAAAATGAACAATTAGGGGTTGATGTGGTGATTCCAAAGATGGATTACCTTTTTGAAAATAGCGACCGTATTGCTGGGGTTTTCTTGACCCACGGGCATGCGGATGCCATTGGTGCTCTGCCTTATCTCTTGACAGAGGCTAAAGTTCCTGTATTTGGGTCTGAGTTGACCATTGAGTTGGCCAAACTCTTTGTCAAAGGAAATGATGCCGTTAAGGAATTTAATGATTTCCATGTCATTGATGAGAATACGGAGATTGATTTTGGTGGGACAGTGGTTTCCTTCTTCCCTACGACTTACTCCGTTCCAGAGAGCCTGGGAATTGTCTTGAAGACAGCTGAAGGTAGCATCGTTTATACAGGTGACTTCAAATTTGACCAGACAGCTAGTGAATCCTATGCGACAGACTTCGCTCGTTTGGCAGAAATCGGTCGTGACGGCGTCCTGGCTCTCCTCAGTGATTCGGCCAATGCGGACAGCAATATTCAGGTGGCTAGTGAAAGTGAAGTTAGGGATGAAATTACCCAAACCATTGCTGACTGGGAAGGTCGTATCATCGTTGCAGCTGTTTCCAGTAACCTTTCTCGTATCCAGCAGATTTTTGATGCTGCGGATAAAACAGGTCGACGTATTGTCTTGACAGGATTTGATATTGAAAATATCGTCCGCACAGCGATTCGTCTCAAGAAGTTGTCTTTAGCCAACGAAATTCTCTTGATTAAGCCGAAAGATATGTCTCGCTTTGAAGACCATGAGTTGATTATTCTTGAGACAGGTCGTATGGGTGAACCTATCAATGGACTTCGTAAGATGTCGATTGGTCGCCATCGTTATGTAGAAATCAAGGATGGGGACCTGGTCTATATTGCTACGGCTCCGTCTATTGCTAAAGAAGCCTTCGTTGCGCGTGTGGAAAACATGATTTACCAAGCTGGAGGGGTTGTCAAACTGATCACTCAAAGCTTGCGTGTGTCAGGGCACGGAAATGCGCGTGATTTGCAGTTGATGATCAATCTCTTGCAACCCAAGTATCTCTTCCCGATTCAAGGGGAATACCGTGAGTTAGATGCCCATGCTAAGGCTGCTATGGCAGTTGGGATGTTGCCAGAACGCATTTTTATCCCTAAAAAGGGGACCAGCATGGCTTATGAGAATGGGGACTTTGTCCCAGCTGGCGCGGTTTCGGCAGGGGATGTTTTGATTGACGGAAATGCCATCGGTGATGTTGGTAATGTGGTTCTTCGTGACCGTAAGGTCTTGTCAGAAGATGGAATTTTCATCGTCGCAATCACAGTTAACCGTCGTGAGAAGAAAATTGTAGCCAAGGCTCGTGTTCATACGCGTGGATTTGTTTATCTCAAGAAGAGCCGTGATATTCTCCGTGAAAGTTCAGAATTGATTAATCAGACGGTAGAAGACTATCTTCAAGGAGATGACTTTGACTGGGCAGATCTTAAAGGGAAGGTTCGTGATAATCTGACCAAGTATCTCTTTGATCAAACTAAGCGTCGTCCAGCTATTTTACCAGTAGTCATGGAAGCAAAATAAGCGATGAAATAAACGGAGAGAAAGTCGAATTTCGGCTTTTTCTTATAGAAAAATAGAGGAAAAATTATGGCAGTAATGAAAATCGAGTATTACTCACAAGTTTTGGATATGGAGTGGGGAGTGAATGTCCTCTATCCTGATGCTAATCGAGTGGAAGAACCAGATTGTAAAGACATTCCAGTCTTGTACCTCTTGCACGGGATGTCTGGTAATCATAATAGTTGGCTCAAGCGGACCAACGTAGAACGCTTACTCCGAGGAACCAATCTCATCGTTGTTATGCCCAATACCAGCAACGGTTGGTATACCGATACCCAATATGGTTTTGACTATTACACAGCTCTAGCAGAGGAATTGCCACAGGTTCTGAAACGCTTCTTCCCTAATATGACTAGCAAGCGTGAAAAGACCTTTATCGCTGGCCTCTCTATGGGAGGCTATGGCTGTTTCAAATTGGCTCTTGCTACAAATCGTTTTTCTCACGCAGCTAGCTTTTCAGGTGCTCTTAGTTTTCAAGATTTTTCTCCTGAGAGCCAAGATTTGGGAACACCAGCTTATTGGAGAGGTGTTTTTGGAGAGATTAAAGACTGGACAGCTAGTCCTTATTCTCTTGAAAGTCTGGCTAAAAAATCGGATAAAAAGACCAAACTTTGGGCTTGGTGTGGCGAGCAGGATTTCTTGTACGAAGCCAATAATCTCGCAGTGAAAAATCTCAAAAAACTGGGATTTGATGTGACCTATAGCCATAGTGCTGGAACTCACGAATGGTACTACTGGGAAAAACAATTGGAACGGTTCTTAGCAACCCTACCAATCGATTTCAAATTAGAAGAGAGATTAAGCTAGTTTAGTTTGTATTACTCTTTCAATAACCATGTCTTCTATGGAATAGAAACTAAAATATGTTTTTACTAGACTTTCTAAACAAAAATAGTAGAATAGTAGTTAAATTCTATTATTGTTGGAAAGAGAGTAAGAGATGTACCGTTATCAAATTGGCATTCCCGCATTAGAATATGATCAGTTTGTCAAAGACCATGAATTAGGCAATGTATTACAAAGTAGTGCTTGGGAAGAGGTTAAGTCTGATTGGCAACATGAAAAGTTTGGCGTCTACCGAGGAGATAAATTACTGGCTACAGCTAGTATTTTGATTAAAACTCTTCCTCTAGGCTATAGAATGTTTTATATCCCAAGAGGTCCTGTTTTAGATTATAAGGATGCTAAACTCCTGAACTTTGTTCTTCAATCCATTAAGTCCTATGCTCGAAGCAAGAGAGCGATTTTTGTGATTTTTGACCCAAGTATTTGCCTATCGCAAAGTTCAATCAAGCATGAAAAAATAGAATATCCTGAAAATATGGCTATTATTGAAAATTTGCAAAGAATGGGAGTAAGGTGGTCAGGAAAGACCGATGGAATGGGAGATACCATTCAGCCTCGTATTCAGGCAAAAGTATACAAGGAAAATTTTACAGAAGATAAACTTTGCAAGTCAACAAAACAAGCTATTCGATCCGCTCGAAATAAGGGTGTAGAGATTCAGATTGGTAGAGATGAATTGTTAGAATCTTTCTCGTTTTTGATGAAAAAAACTGAGAAGCGAAAAGATATCCATTTGAGGAATGAAGCCTATTATAAAAAATTGTTAGATAATTTTAAGGACAAGGCCTATATCACCTTGGCAACCTTGGATGTTTCTAAACGTTCGCAAGAATTAGAAGAACAGTTAGCGAAAAACAGAGCCTTGGAAGAGACCTTTACTGAGTCGACTCGAACTTCAAAAGTAGAAGCGCAGAAGAAGGAAAAAGAACGTTTGTTAGAGGAATTGACTTTCCTGCAGGAATATATGGATGCAGGTCAAGCAAGAGTTCCTTTAGCAGCTACCTTGACTTTAGAATTCGGACAAACTTCTGTCAATCTATACGCAGGAATGGATGAAGATTTTAGACGTTATAAAGCTCCTATTTTGACTTGGTATGAGACAGCTCGATATTCCTTTGAACGTGGCATTTTATGGCAAAATTTAGGAGGCGTCGAGAATGCTTTAGATGGTGGACTCTATCGTTTTAAAGCTAATTTTAATCCAACGATCGAAGAATACTTGGGTGAATTTACAATGCCTACCCATCCTCTCTATCCTCTGTTAAGACTTGCTCTTGATTTCCGTAAAACATTAAGAAAAAAACATAGAAAGTAAGTATATGGCACTAATTACACTCACGAAAGAAGAGTTTCAGGCTTATTCTGATCAGGTTTCTTCTCGTTCCTTTATGCAATCGGTCCAGATGGGGGACTTGTTAGAAAAAAGAGGAGCTCGAATTGTTTATCTAGCTTTGAAACAAGAAGGAGAAATTCAAGTTGCAGCTCTGGTTTATAGCTTACCTATGTTAGGTGGTTTGCATATGGAGCTCAATTCGGGGCCTATTTATACGAGAAAAGAATCCCTGCCAGTTTTTTATGCGGAGTTAAAAGAATATGCTAAGCAGAATGGTGCATTAGAGCTACTTGTAAAACCTTATGAAATTTATCAAACTTTTGATAGTGAGGGTAATCCAATAGATGATGAGAAAAAAAGTATTATTCAAGTTTTGACTGATTTGGGCTATCAATTTGATGGTTTAAAAACAGGTTACCCAGGTGGAGAACCGGATTGGTTATATTGTAAAGATTTGAATGAGCTAACTGAAAAGACCTTGATTAATAGTTTTAGTAAAAAGGGGAAACCTTTGGTGAAAAAGGCTGATACATTTGGTATTCAGTTGAAAAAATTAAATCGTGAAGAACTTTCAATTTTTAAAGGTATAACAAAAACAACCTCTGAACGTCGAGAATATAGTGATAAAAGTTTAGAATATTATGAGCACTTTTATGACTCTTTTGGAGAAAAAGCCGAGTTTGTAATTGCTAGTCTAAATTTAGGAGAATATATACAAAATTTAATACATAAGCAAAAAGAATTATCTGAAAAAATAGCTACCTCATTACTCTTATTAGAACAATATCCAGATTCTGCACAAAAGAAAAAAGAACACAAAGAGTTGGCTAGGCAGTATGAAAGCTTTGAAGTTCGAAAAGCAGAAGCACGAGAGTTGATTGAAAAATATGGAGAGAAAGATCTTGTTTTAGCAGGTAGTTTATTTATTTATATGCCTCAAGAAACGACCTATCTTTTTAGTGGTTCCTATACTGAGTTTAATAAATTTTATGCCCCTACGCTACTTCAGAAATATGTTATGTTGGAAAGCATAAAACGTGGGATACCTAAATACAACTTCCTAGGGATTCAAGGGATTTTTGATGGTAGTGATGGCGTTTTGCGTTTTAAACAAAATTTTAATGGCTATATTGTACGTAAAGTAGGGACTTTCCGTTATCATCCATCGCCTTTAAAATACAAAGCTATTCAGTTACTCAAAAAAATATTAGGGCGATAAGATAAGAAAGTCGTTCTTTAGTTTTCTTTCAGCTTGTTTTAGTAAAATAGCCTTTATTTGCTAGAAAGGTGGAGAGATATGCGCTGGCTTTTTCGTTTGATAGGAGCTTTCTTTTCTTTTATTTGGCGTTTGTTTTGGCGCCTGGTTTGGATTGTTTTGCTTTTATGCACACTTGCTTTCGGAATTCTCTGGTATCTAAACGGGGATTTTCAAGGAGCGCTAAAGCAAGCAGAGCGGTCTGTCAAGATTGGTCAACAAAGTATTGACCAATGGGAAAAAACAGGGCAACTGCCTAAGTTGAACCAGACAGATAGCCACCAACACTCTGAAGGAAGGTGGCCTCAGGCCTCTGCTCGTATTTACCTGGATCCTCAGATGGATTCACGCTTTCAAGAGGCTTATTTAGAAGCTATCCAGAATTGGAATCAAACTGGTGCTTTTAACTTTGAAATCGTGACTGAGTCCAGCAAGGCGGACATCTTGGCTGCTGAGATGAACGACGGAAACACTCCTGTAGCAGGAGAGGCTGAAAGTCAGACCAATCTCTTGACGGGACAATTCTTGTCTGTAACGGTGCGGTTGAATCATTATTATCTGTCCAATCCAGACTATGGTTATTCTTATGAGCGCATTGTCCATACTGCAGAACATGAGTTGGGGCATGCGATCGGCTTGGACCATACAGATGAGAAGTCTGTGATGCAACCAGCTGGTTCCTTTTATGGTATTCAGGAAGAGGATGTTGCAAACCTTCGAAAAATATATGAGACCAATGAGTAGGGGACTATCTTTCCCTACTTTTTTGCTATAATGGAACTATGAATAACTTGATTAAATCAAAACTAGAGCTCTTGCCGACCAGCCCTGGTTGTTACATTCACAAGGATAAAAACGGCACCATTATCTATGTAGGAAAGGCAAAAAATCTGCGCAACCGCGTGAGGTCTTATTTCCGTGGGAGTCACGATACCAAGACAGAGGCCTTGGTGTCTGAGATTGTAGATTTTGAATTTATTGTTACGGAGTCCAATATTGAGGCCCTTCTCCTAGAAATCAACCTGATCAAGGAAAATAAGCCCAAGTACAATATCATGCTCAAGGATGATAAGTCCTATCCTTTCATCAAAATCACTAATGAGCGCTATCCTCGTTTGATTATTACCCGACAGGTCAAGAAGGACGACGGTCTTTACTTTGGTCCCTATCCAGATGTGGGGGCAGCCAATGAAATCAAGCGGTTGCTGGATCGGATTTTCCCTTTTAGAAAGTGTACCAATCCACCGTCTAAGGTTTGTTTTTACTATCATATCGGCCAGTGTATGGCTCATACCATCTGTAAGAAAGATGAAGCTTATTTCAAATCCATGGCCCAGGAGGTTTCTGATTTCCTAAAAGGACAGGACGACAAAATCATCGATGATCTCAAGGGTAAGATGGCAAGTGCTGCCCAGACTATGGAATTTGAACGTGCGGCCGAATATCGCGATTTGATTCAGGCTATTGGAACGCTTCGAACCAAGCAACGGGTCATGGCTAAGGATCTCCAGAATCGTGATGTCTTTGGCTACTATGTGGACAAGGGTTGGATGTGTGTTCAGGTTTTCTTTGTTCGTCAGGGCAAGCTTATTGAGCGCGATGTCAACCTTTTCCCTTATTATAATGATCCGGATGAGGACTTTCTAACCTATGTAGGACAATTCTATCAAGAAAAATCTCATCTAGTTCCCAGTGAGGTACTGATTCCGCAGGATATCGATGAAGAAGCAGTCAAGGCCTTGGTGGATACCAAGATTCTCAAACCTCAGCGTGGTGAGAAAAAACAACTGGTCAATCTAGCCATAAAAAATGCTCGTGTTAGTCTGGAACAGAAGTTCAATCTGCTAGAGAAATCAGTCGAAAAGACCCAAGGAGCTATTGAAAATCTAGGAAGTTTGCTCCAAATCCCGACCCCAGTCCGTATCGAGTCCTTCGATAACTCCAACATCATGGGGACTAGCCCTGTTTCGGCTATGGTGGTCTTTGTCAACGGCAAACCAAGTAAAAAAGATTATCGTAAGTACAAAATCAAGACTGTGGTTGGACCAGACGACTATGCTAGTATGCGTGAGGTTATCCGTAGACGCTATGGTCGAGTTCAACGTGAGGGTTTGACGCCGCCAGATTTGATTGTGATTGATGGGGGACAAGGTCAAGTCAATATTGCTAAACAAGTCATCCAAGATGAACTAGGCTTGGATATTCCAATTGCTGGGCTGCAAAAGAATGATAAGCACCAAACTCATGAATTGCTCTTTGGAGATCCGCTTGAGGTGGTGGAGTTGTCTCGCAATTCTCAGGAATTTTTCCTTCTCCAACGCATCCAAGATGAGGTGCACCGCTTTGCTATCACTTTCCATCGCCAACTGCGCTCTAAGAACTCCTTTTCATCACAATTGGATGGAATTGAAGGGCTGGGACCTAAACGCAAGCAAAATCTTATGAAGCATTTCAAGTCTCTGACCAAAATCAAGGAAGCCAGTGTGGATGAGATTGTCGAAGTTGGAGTACCAAGAGCAGTAGCAGAGGCTGTGCAGAGGAAGTTGAACCCGCAGGAAGCAGAAGCCTTAGCTCAAGTTGCGGAAGAACAAGTAGATTATCAAACAGAAGGAGAACACAATGAATTATAAAATCGCAATTTTATCAGATATTCATGGAAATACGACAGCTTTAGAAGCAGTGATTGCAGATGCTAAAAATCAAGGAGTCAGTGAATACTGGCTTCTGGGAGATATTTTTCTTCCCGGTCCAGGTGCAAGTGACTTGGTAGCCCTGCTAAAGGACCTTCCTATCACAGCCAGTGTTCGAGGCAATTGGGATGATTGTGTCCTTGAGGCCTTGGATGGTGAATACGGTTTGGAAGATCCACAAGAAATCCAGTCAATGCGAATGACTCAGTTTTTGATGGAGCGAATGGATCCTGCAACGATTGTCTGGCTACGAAGCTTGCCTTTGCTGGAAAAGAAAGAAGTTGAGGGGCTGCGCTTTTCTATCTCTCATAATTTACCTAACAAAAACTATGGTGGGGACCTACTGGTTGGGAATGATACAGATAAATTTGACCAACTGCTAGATGAGGAAACGGACGTGGCAGTCTATGGTCATGTTCACAAACAATTGCTTCGTTATGGAAGTCAGGGGCAACAAATCATCAATCCAGGTTCGATTGGCATGCCCTATTTTAACTGGGAGGCGTTAAAAAATCACCGTGCCCAATATGTCGTGATAGAAGTTGAAGATGGGGAATTGGTCAATATCCTATTTCGTAAAGTCGCTTATGACTATGAAGCGGAGTTAGAACTGGCCAAGTCCAAGGGACTTCCCTTTATCGAAATGTATGAAGAGCTACGAAGAGAAGACAACTATCAGGGGCACAATCTGGAACTATTAGCAAGCTTAATAGAAAAGCATGGGTATGTAGAGGATGTGAAGAATTTCTTGGAGGCTATAAAGTCAGAATATAAGATGGACTAGTTTCTTTAAGCAGCTGAAAATTAATTGGAACTGGATAAGGGGCTTCCTGCTTGAAATGATTTTCTTCATTCGGTTGCTTATCCTTGTTCCAGTTTGTCTCTACGAAAAATCTCTGCAACCTCTTTCAAATTATGGTAGAATGGAAGCAGTAGAATTAGAAAAGGAAATCGATTATGAAATTTCTTGAATTAAACAAAAAACGTCATGCGACTAAGCATTTCACTGATAAGCCGGTTGATCCAAAAGATGTGCGTACGGCTATCGAAATTGCAACCTTGGCACCAAGTGCCCACAACAGCCAGCCATGGAAATTTGTAGTGGTGCGTGAGAAAAATGCCGAACTAGCAAAATTGGCTTACGGTTCAAACTTTGAACAGGTATCATCAGCGCCTGTAACTATTGCCTTGTTTACAGACACAGATTTGGCTAAACGTGCTCGTAAGATTGCCCGAGTTGGTGGTGCTAATAACTTTTCTGAAGAGCAACTTCAATATTTTATGAAGAATTTGCCTGCTGAATTTGCCCGTTACAATGAACAACAAGTCAGCGACTACCTAGCCCTCAATGCAGGTTTGGTTGCTATGAACTTGGTTCTGGCTCTTACAGACCAAGGAATCGGATCAAATCTTATTCTTAGTTTTGACAAATCAAAAGTCAATGAAGTTTTGGATATCGAAGACCGCTTCCGCCCAGAACTCTTGATTACAGTGGGTTACACAGATGAAAAATTGGAACCAAGCTACCGCTTGCCAGTAGATGAAATCATCGAGAAAAGATAGAAAGAAGAATAAAATGACAACAATTGATTTTACAGCAGAAGTAGAAAAACGCAAAGAAGACCTCTTGGCTGACTTGTTTAGCCTTTTGGAAATCAACTCAGAACGTGATGATAGCAAGGTTGATACTGAACATCCATTTGGGCCTGGTCCAGTAAAAGCCTTGGAAAAATTCCTTGAAATCGCAGACCGCGATGGCTACCCAACTAAAAATGTTGACAACTACGCAGGACATTTTGAGTTTGGTGATGGAGAAGAAGTTCTCGGAATCTTTGCCCACATGGACGTGGTGCCAGCTGGTAGTGGTTGGGACACAGACCCTTACACACCGACTATCAAAGACGGTCGCCTTTATGCGCGTGGGGCTTCGGACGATAAGGGCCCTACAACAGCTTGTTACTATGGTTTGAAAATCATCAAAGAATTGGGCCTTCCAACTTCTAAAAAAGTTCGCTTCATCGTCGGAACAGATGAAGAATCAGGCTGGGCAGACATGGACTACTACTTCGAGCACGTAGGACTTGCGAAACCAGACTTCGGTTTCTCTCCAGATGCTGAATTCCCTATCATCAATGGTGAAAAAGGAAATATCACGGAATACCTTCACTTTGCAGGTGAAAATGCAGGTGCAGCTCGTCTTCACAGCTTCACAGGTGGTTTGCGTGAAAATATGGTACCTGAATCAGCAACAGCAGTTGTTTCAGGTGACTTAGCTGACTTGCAAGCTAAACTAGATGCCTTTGTTGCAGAACACAAACTCAGAGGGGAAATTCAAGAAGAAGCTGGTCAATACAAGGTGACAATCATTGGTAAATCAGCCCACGGTGCTATGCCTGCTTCAGGTGTCAATGGTGCGACCTACCTTGCCCTCTTCCTCAGCCAGTTTGACTTTGTTGGACCTGCAAAAGACTATCTTGAAATTGCTGGTAAAATTCTCTTAAACGACCATGAGGGTGAAAACCTCAAAATTGCTCATGTGGATGAAAAGATGGGTGCCCTTTCTATGAATGCCGGTGTCTTCCGCTTTGATGAAGCAAGTGCTGATAATACCATTGCCCTTAATATCCGTTATCCAAAAGGGACAAGTCCAGAACAAATTAAGTCAATCCTTGAAAACTTGCCAGTTGCTTCTGTTAGCCTTTCTGAACACGGTCACACCCCTCACTATGTGCCAATGGAAGATCCGCTTGTGCAAACCTTGTTGAATGTCTATGAAAAACAAACTGGTCTTCAAGGTCATGAACAAGTTATCGGTGGTGGTACCTTTGGTCGCTTGCTAGAACGAGGTGTTGCCTATGGTGCCATGTTCCCAGACTCAATTGACACTATGCACCAAGCTAATGAATTTATCGCCTTGGATGATCTCTTCCGCGCAGCAGCAATCTATGCCGAAGCTATTTACGAATTGATCAAATAAAACGATAGAAGTCTGAGATTTTATGCTTGGACTTCTTTTTGGAGGGAAAACAGATGTCTCAAATTGAAAGAATCAAGCAAGCCATTATGGCGGATCCGCAGAATGCTAGCTATACAGAACGCGGAATTGAACCTCTCTTTGCGGCGCCAAAAACTGCTCGCATCAATATCATCGGTCAGGCACCGGGACTTAAAACCCAAGAAGCAGGCCTTTATTGGAAAGATAAAAGTGGTGACCGCTTGAGAGACTGGCTTGGTGTTGATGAAGACACCTTTTACAATTCAGGTTATTTTGCAGTGTTGCCCATGGATTTCTACTTTCCAGGGCATGGCAATTCAGGTGATTTACCACCTCGAGCAGGATTTGCCGAAAAATGGCATCCACAGCTCTTGCAAGAATTACCCGATATTCAATTGACCCTCTTGATTGGGCAATATGCCCAGGCCTACTATTTAAAGGAGAAAATCAGTGGCAAGGTGACAGAGAGAGTAAAACACTATAAAGATTATCTGCCAGACTATTTTCCTTTAGTTCACCCCTCACCGCGAAATCAAATCTGGATGGCCAAAAATACTTGGTTTGAGTCAGAAGTGGTGCCAGGTTTGAAAAAAGAATTAAAACTATTTTAGGAGAAAAAGAATGAAAGAAATTTCCTTTGACGCATTTTACCAGCTTTACCAAAACGACCAACTTTCTCTAGTGGACGTGAGAGAAGTGGATGAGTTTGAAGCTCTTCATTTAGAAGGCGCCCACAACCTGCCACTTAGTCAATTGGCTGATACCTATGATCAGTTGGATAAGGACCAGTTACATTATGTTATTTGCAAATCTGGGATGAGATCGGCGCGTGCTTGCCAATTCTTATCAGAACAAGGTTATGAGGTTATCAATGTCCAAGGTGGCATGATGGCTTTTGAAGAATTTTAAACATTAGAATTTTCTCCTGCTTGGTGTGGACTGGGTAGGAGAATTTTATTTTTAGATAATTCTCATTTTTAAGAATCTTGAAAACATTCAATATTTACTTCGTGAAGCTTTTTTCATACTCCTATTCATGATATACTAGGTCAGTATTTTATAAATATGAAGGAGATTTACATGGCTAAAAAAGGTGCCCTAACAGGTTTACTCCTGTTTGGAATATTTTTTGGTGCGGGGAACTTGATTTTTCCGCCTTCTCTAGGTGCTCTATCTGGAGAACATTTTCTTCCTGCCATCGCAGGTTTTGTCTTTTCAGGTGTCGGTATCGCCGTCTTGACTCTTATTATTGGAACGCTAAATCCTAAAGGATATATTTACGAGATTTCAACAAAGATAGCGCCTTGGTTTGCGACTCTTTACCTCTCAGTTCTTTACTTGTCAATCGGTCCATTCTTTGCTATCCCACGTACAGCTACAACAGCTTACGAAGTAGGGATTAGCCCTCTTTTGTCGGATGCAAATAAAGGTCTTGGTTTGATTGTCTTTACGGTTCTGTATTTTGCAGCGGCTTATTTAATCTCGCTTAATCCATCAAAAATCTTGGACCGTATCGGCCGTATTTTAACGCCAGTCTTTGCGATTTTGATTGTTATCTTGGTTGTTCTGGGAGCTTTCAAATACGGTGGAACAAGTCCTCAAGCTGCTTCAGCTGCTTATCAAGCTTCTGCTTTTGGTACAGGATTCTTAGAAGGTTATAATACTTTGGACGCCCTTGCCTCAGTTGCCTTCAGTGTAATCGCAGTTCAAACCTTGAAACAACTTGGATTTTCAAGTAAGAAGGAATACATTTCAACTATTTGGGTGGTTGGTATCGTTGTTGCCCTTGCCTTCAGCGCTCTTTACATCGGTTTAGGTTTCCTTGGAAATCATTTCCCAGTACCTGCTGAAGCGATGAAGGGTGGAACACCAGGTGTTTACATCTTGTCACAAGCCACTCAAGAAATCTTTGGCTCAACAGCTCAACTCTTCCTTGCAGCTATGGTTACCGTAACCTGCTTCACAACAACAGTTGGTTTGATTGTGTCAACAGCTGAGTTCTTTAATGAACGCTTCCCACAAATCAGCTACAAGGTTTATGCGACAGCCTTTACCTTGATTGGATTTGCCATTGCTAATTTGGGTCTTGATGCGATTATCAAGTACTCCATTCCAGTACTGGTTATCTTGTACCCAATCACCATTGCCATCGTTATGATTGTCATTGTCAACAAATTTGTGGCTCTTTCAAAACCAGGTATGCAGTTGACAATTGCTGTTGTTACAGCTATTGCCATTGCAAGCGTACTAGGAAGCTCATTTAAAGTTGAGTTTCTTGCAAATCTTGTCAACGCTCTTCCTTTTGCCAAGGCATCTCTCCCATGGTTGGTGCCAGCCATCGTTGGAATCTTGCTCTCATTGGTTCTACCAAATAAGCAAGAAAGCGATGTTTTTGAAATGGAATAATCATTAAAATCACTTTTGTAGCCAAGTCTACAGGAGTGATTTTCTTTTTTTATCCGATGATAAATGTGTTATAATAGGTAGCAAAAGAGGTGAAGAAATGAATCAAACAGTAGAATATATCAAAGAACTGACAGCCATTGCGTCGCCAACGGGCTTCACTCGGGAGATTTCGGACTATTTAGTCAAGACTTTAGAAGGTTTTGGTTACCAGCCGGTTCGCACAGCTAAGGGCGGTGTCAATGTGACCATCAAAGGTCAAAATGATGAAGAGCATCGCTATGTGACTGCCCATGTAGATACGCTGGGTGCCATTGTCCGTGCTGTCAAACCAGACGGCCGTCTCAAACTGGATCGTATCGGTGGCTTTCCTTGGAACATGATTGAAGGAGAAAACTGTACCGTTCATGTGGCTAGCACAGGTGAAAAAGTATCAGGAACCATCCTCATCCACCAAACTTCTTGCCATGTCTACAAGGATGCAGGAACTGCAGAACGCACGCAGGACAATATGGAAGTGCGTTTGGACGCAAAAGTGACCAATGAAAAAGAAACTCGTGCCTTGGGGATTGAGGTCGGTGATTTTATTAGCTTTGATCCACGAACCGTCGTGACAGAGACAGGTTTTATCAAGTCTCGTCATTTGGATGACAAGGTCAGCGCAGCGATTTTGCTTAACCTGCTTCGTGTTTATAAGGAAGAGAAGATTGAATTACCCGTAACAACTCATTTTGCTTTTTCAGTCTTTGAAGAAGTGGGACATGGGGCTAATTCTAATATTCCTGCTCAGGTAGTAGAATATCTGGCTGTGGATATGGGAGCTATGGGAGATGACCAGCAAACAGACGAATATACAGTGTCTATCTGTGTCAAGGATGCCTCTGGACCTTATCACTATGACTTCCGTCAACATTTGGTTGCTTTGGCTAAAGAGCAAGATATTCCATTTAAGCTGGATATCTATCCGTTTTATGGTTCAGACGCTTCAGCGGCTATGTCTGCAGGTGCAGAAGTCAAACATGCCCTTCTCGGTGCTGGTATAGAGTCTAGTCATTCTTATGAGCGTACTCATATTGATTCGGTGGTCGCAACAGAACGAATGGTTGATGCTTATCTTAAGAGCGAATTGGGAGACTAATATGTGCCTTATTTGCCAGAGAATTGAGCTCATCAAGAAGGGAGAAAATCCCTATTTTGTCAAAGAGTTGGAAACAGGCTATCTTGTGATTGGAGACCACCAGTATTTTGCAGGTTATAGTCTCTTTCTAGCCAAGGAACATGTCACCGAATTGCACCATTTGAAAAAGGAGACAAGACTCCGTTTTCTAGAAGAAATGAGTGTGGTCCAAGAGGCGGTTGCTAAGGCCTTTGCTGCTGAGAAAATGAATATCGAACTGCTAGGAAATGGCGATGCCCATCTTCATTGGCATCTGTTTCCTAGACGAAGAGGTGACATGAATGGTCACGGTCTCAATGGACGTGGTCCAGTCTGGTGGGTTCCCTTTGAAGAAATGACAGCAGAAACCTGCCAAGCAAAACCGGATGAGATTAAAAGATTAGTCAAACGTTTATCGTCAGAAGTAGATAAACTATTAGAAATAAAGGAGTAGAAATGAAAAAAAGATACCTTATCTTGACAGCCTTGCTAGCCTTGAGTCTAGCAGCTTGTTCACAAGAAAAAGCAAAAAATGAAGATGGCTCAGCTAAGACAGAGCAAACTGCTAAAGCTGATGGAACAGTTGGAAGTAAGTCTCAAGGAGCTACTCAGAAAAAAGCAGAAGTGGTTAATAAAGGAGACTACTACAGCATCCAAGGGAAATACGATGAAATCATCGTAGCCAATAAACACTACCCATTGTCAAAAGACTATAATCCAGGGGAAAATCCAACAGCCAAGGCTGAGTTGGTCAAACTCATCAAAGCGATGCAAGAGGCAGGTTTCCCAATTAGTGACCATTACAGTGGCTTTAGAAGTTATGAAACTCAGACCAAGCTCTATCAAGATTATGTTAATCAAGACGGAAAGGCAGCTGCTGACCGTTACTCTGCCCGACCTGGCTATAGTGAACACCAAACTGGCTTGGCCTTTGATGTTATTGGGACTGATGGTGATTTAGTAACAGAAGAAAAAGCAGCCCAATGGCTCTTGGACCATGCAGCTGATTATGGCTTTGTTGTCCGTTATCTCAAAGGTAAAGAAAAAGAAACAGGCTATATGGCTGAAGAATGGCACCTTCGTTATGTCGGAAAAGAAGCAAAAGAAATTGCTGAGAGTGGTCTCAGTTTGGAAGAATACTACGGCTTTGAAGGCGGAGATTATGTCGATTAAAAATAAACTTTTCTCTTGCAATTCTAGATAAATAGTGTATAATAGATGAGTATGTGTAAAGCATACTTGTGGGAGGTAAAAATCTTTAATTACCGCCAAAACCACAAAGGAGGATTTAAAAATGGCTAAAAAAGTCGAAAAACTTGTAAAATTGCAAATCCCTGCTGGTAAAGCTACACCAGCTCCACCGGTTGGACCTGCTCTTGGTCAAGCTGGTATCAACATCATGGGATTCACAAAAGAGTTCAACGCTCGTACAGCTGACCAAGCTGGTATGATTATTCCAGTTGTTATCTCAGTTTACGAAGATAAATCATTTACTTTCGTTACGAAAACACCACCAGCTGCTGTTCTTTTGAAAAAAGCTGCAGGTGTTGAAAAAGGATCAGGTACACCGAACAAAACTAAAGTTGCTACAGTTACTCGTGCACAAGTACAAGAAATTGCAGAAACTAAGATGCCAGATTTGAACGCAGCAAACGTAGAGTCTGCAATGCGTATGATCGAAGGTACTGCTCGTTCTATGGGATTCACTGTTGTTGACTAATCAATAATACAGTAGAAAATCTCACAGCAGTCTATTAGTTGCTTTTCATACTAGGCAAGTGACTGAAGCTTGTACTTGGGTACAGCAAGGGAGCTTAACGAAGTAGGAAAAGAAAAATAATAGACTGAAAACCCGCAAGACTTCATCATTTCGAGAAGTGACGTGGGAGATGAAAATCGATTGAACCACTTACAAGGAGAATAGAAAATGGCTAAAAAAAGCAAACAACTTCGTGCTGCTCTTGAGAAAATCGACAGCACAAAAGCATACAGCGTAGAAGAAGCTGTAGCACTTGCAAAAGAAACTAACTTTGCAAAATTTGACGCAACTGTAGAAGTTGCTTACAACTTGAACATCGACGTTAAAAAAGCTGATCAACAAATCCGTGGAGCAATGGTATTGCCAAACGGTACTGGTAAAACTTCACGCGTTCTTGTTTTCGCACGTGGTGCAAAAGCTGAAGAAGCAAAAGCTGCTGGTGCAGACTTTGTTGGTGAAGATGACCTTGTTGCTAAAATCAACGACGGTTGGTTGGACTTCGACGTAGTTATTGCTACACCTGACATGATGGCTCTTGTTGGACGTCTTGGACGTGTCCTTGGACCACGTAACTTGATGCCAAACCCTAAAACTGGTACTGTAACAATGGATGTTGCTAAAGCAGTTGAAGAGTCTAAAGGTGGTAAAATCACTTACCGTGCTGACCGTGCAGGTAACGTTCAAGCAATCATCGGTAAAGTATCATTTGAAGCTGAAAAATTGGTTGAAAACTTTAAAGCTTTCAACGAAACAATCCAAAAAGCAAAACCAGCTACAGCTAAAGGAACTTACGTAACAAACTTGACTATCACAACTACTCAAGGTGTTGGTATCAAAGTTGACGTAAACTCACTTTAATCAGTAGTTTATAACAGAGAACGAGTGCGAAAGTGCTCGTTTTTTTAGGTACGACGGGCATTCCGTTCATCTGAGATGTAAGTACTCAGTGGTTACCATCTACTAGTGAACCTATATGCGTAAACTACGTGAGCAATTAAATTCGAACTAGAGAGGTGATTAATAGATTTATGCTATAGTCATGGCAGCTTGTATGCGTTTGATTATAGTTTATCAAATAATAGATTAGAATTGTCAGATAATATCATTTTATGTTATAATGAAGAAAAAACAGAGGTGTTCAAATGTCAGAAGCAGGTCATAAGTTTTTAGCAAAATTGGGGAAAAAACGCTTACGTCCAGGTGGAAAACGTGCCACAGATTGGTTAATTGCAGAAGGAGGATTTTCAAAAGAAAAGACAATACTAGAGGTTGCGTGTAATAGGGGAACTACAGCAATTGAGTTGGCACAGCGTTTTGGTTGCAAGATAACTGCTGTTGATATGGATGCTCAAGCTTTAGAAGTGGCTAAAAAATCTGCTGAAACGGCAGGTGTTGCTCATCTAATCAGATTTGAAAGAGCTAATGCAATGAAACTTCCTTATAAAGATGCTAGTTTTGATATTGTTATAAATGAAGCTATGCTGACTATGCAAGCCGATCAAGCTAAGAAAAAATGTGTAATGGAATATCTAAGGGTTTTAAAACCTGAAGGTCTTCTCTTGACACATGATGTGCTTCTTAAGGAAGCTAAAGAGTCTGTCAGACAGGAACTGTCACAAGCAATTCATGTAAATGTAGGTCCTTTAACTCAAGATGGTTGGGAACAGGTGATGATAGAATCAGGTTATTGTGATGTGAAAGTATTGACTGGTGAAATGACATTAATGAAATTATCAGGTATGATTTATGACGAAGGTTGGCTAGGAACTTTGAAAATTTGCGTAAATGCTTGTAAAAAGGAGAATAGAAAGCAGTTTTTAACTATGTATAAAATGTTTGATAAGAATAAAAAGAACTTGGGATTTATTGCGATGGCTAGTTATAAATCGTCAAATCGTTAGATAATCATTGAAGTTAAGTTTTCCTTTTTTCTTTCTTAAAAAATATGCTATAATAGAGAGTAAAAAACTTTGAAAGAAAGAAAAAGATGAATTTAAAAGATTACATTGCAACAATTGAAAATTATCCAAAGGAAGGGATTACCTTCCGTGATATCAGTCCTTTGATGGCTGATGGGAATGCTTATAGCTACGCTGTTCGTGAAATCGTTCAGTATGCGACTGACAAGAAAATTGATATGATCGTAGGGCCTGAAGCTCGTGGTTTTATCGTGGGCTGTCCAGTTGCCTTTGAGTTAGGAATTGGTTTTGCACCTGTTCGTAAACCAGGTAAATTACCGCGCGAAGTCATTTCTGCTGACTACGAAAAAGAATACGGTGTTGATACCTTGACTATGCATGCTGATGCCATCAAGCCAGGTCAACGTGTTCTTATTGTAGATGATCTCTTGGCAACAGGTGGAACTGTTAAGGCAACCATCGAGATGATTGAAAAACTTGGTGGTATTGTAGCAGGTTGTGCCTTCCTTGTTGAATTGGATGAATTGAACGGCCGTGAAAAAATCGGTGACTACGATTACAAAGTTTTGATGCATTATTAATCAAAAACAGTCCCTAGGGCTGTTTTCTCTACATTAGGATATAAAAATAGACTATAGCTAGTTAGAGAAAAACTATAATTGAAAACTATATCTTCTTGCAGTATAATAAAAGGACTAGGTGTTTGAAATTTGGCTTCAAACATATGCAACTATTCCTGAAAGAGTACAGTTAGGAGAGGGTTATGCCGATTCGAATTGATAAAAAATTGCCAGCTGTTGAGATTTTACGGACAGAGAATATCTTTGTCATGGATGATCAACGTGCGGCCCACCAAGATATCCGTCCTTTGAAGATTTTAATCTTAAATCTTATGCCACAAAAAATGGTCACAGAGACTCAGTTGTTACGCCATTTGGCTAATACACCCCTGCAACTGGATATTGATTTTCTCTATATGGAGAGCCACCGTTCTAAAACAACTCGTTCAGAGCACATGGAGACTTTTTATAAAACCTTTCCTGAAGTCAAGGATGAGTATTTTGATGGGATGATTATCACAGGAGCCCCAGTTGAGCATTTACCATTTGAGGAAGTGGACTATTGGGAGGAATTCAGTCAGGTAATCGAGTGGTCCAAGACCCATGTCTATTCGACCCTTCATATCTGCTGGGGGGCTCAGGCGGGACTTTATCTGCGTTATGGGGTTGAAAAATACCAGATGGACAGTAAGTTATCAGGTATCTATCCTCAGGATACTTTAAAAGAAGGACACCTTCTCTTTAGAGGCTTTGACGATAGCTACGTTTCCCCTCATTCTCGGCACACGGAGATTTCTAAGGAAGAGGTCTTAAACAAAACCAATCTCGAGATTTTATCAGAAGGGCCACAGGTTGGGGTTTCAATTTTGGCTAGTCGTGATTTACGAGAAATTTATAGTTTTGGGCATTTGGAATATGACCGTGATACCTTGGCAAAAGAGTATTTTAGAGATCGTGACGCAGGTTTAGATCCACATATTCCAGAAAATTACTTTAAGGATGATGATGTCAACCAGACACCTTGTCTTTGTTGGTCTTCATCAGCAGCCCTCTTTTTCAGTAACTGGGTGAATTATGCGGTGTATCAGGAGACGCCTTTTGACTGGAGAAAAATAGAAGATGATGCATCTGCATTTGGGTATTTATAAGAGGAATTATGACATATTTAGACGCTTTTAAATCAGGGAACTTGGTTTTACCGAGTGCCCTGCTCTTGCATTTTAAGGAACTCTTTCCTTCCAGTGATGATTTTCTAGTCTGGCAATTTTTCTATTTGCAAAATACGACAGGTTTGGATGAAATGTCGCCAAGCCAGATTGCTGAAAGGATTGGCAAGGAAATTTCGGATGTCAATCAGGCCATTTCCAATCTTACGGAGAGGGGACTGCTTCAGTATCGTACTATCGAATTAAATGGCGAAATCGAATTGCTTTTTGATGCTAGTTTGGCATTGGAACGTTTGGATAATTTGCTTGGAGCTGCTCATTCAAGTTCAGACCAGTTGACACCTCAAAATCAGCTTAAGAATTTGGTGGAAACTTTCCAGCAGGAGTTGGGACGCTTGTTGACTCCTTTTGAGATTGAGGATTTGACCAAGACACTAAAGGAAGATGGGACCAGTGCTGACTTGATTAAGGAGGCTCTTCGTGAAGCTGTTTTGAATGGGAAACCAAACTGGAAGTACATTCAGGCGATTTTGAGAAACTGGCGTCATGAAGGTATCAAGAGTGTGGCTCAAATTGAGGCCAAGCGGGCAGAGAGAGAAGCAAGCAATCCTCAGTTGACACAGGTATCTGCAGATTTCAGAAATGCCATGGATCTTTGGAAGGATTAATCGTTACAAGCAGGATTGAAATCCGAGTAAGATTTGCAAGCTGTGTATAATTGTGATAAAATAAATAGAAAATAAATTGAAAAAAGAGGTATGTGAAATGTCACGTAAACCATTTATCGCTGGTAACTGGAAAATGAACAAAAATCCAGAAGAAGCTAAAGCATTCGTTGAAGCAGTTGCATCAAAACTTCCTTCATCAGATCTTGTTGAAGCAGGTATCGCAGCTCCAGCTCTTGATTTGACAACGGTTCTTGCAGCTGCAAAAGGTTCAAACCTTAAAGTTGCTGCTCAAAACTGCTACTTTGAAAATGCAGGTGCTTTCACTGGTGAAACAAGCCCACAAGTTTTGAAAGAAATCGGTACTGACTACGTTGTTATCGGTCACTCAGAACGCCGTGACTACTTCCATGAAACTGACGAAGATATCAACAAAAAAGCAAAAGCAATCTTTGCAAACGGTATGCTTCCAATCATCTGTTGTGGTGAGTCACTTGAAACTTACGAAGCTGGTAAAGCTGCTGAATTCGTAGGTGCTCAAGTATCTGCTGCATTGGCTGGATTGACTGCTGAACAAGTTGCTGCATCAGTTATCGCTTATGAGCCAATCTGGGCTATCGGTACTGGTAAATCAGCTTCACAAGACGATGCACAAAAAATGTGTAAAGTTGTTCGTGACGTTGTAGCTGCTGACTTCGGTCAAGAAGTTGCAGACAAAGTTCGTGTTCAATACGGTGGTTCTGTTAAACCTGAAAACGTTGCTTCATACATGGCTTGCCCAGACGTTGACGGTGCCCTTGTAGGTGGTGCGTCACTTGAAGCAGAAAGCTTCTTGGCTTTGCTTGACTTTGTAAAATAATCAGTAGCAAAAGCTAGGTGGAACAGCATTCAGATGTCTGTTCCATTTTTTATAGGAGAGGAAAGATTGAAAACAAAGATTGGAAAAATTGGATTAGCAAGTATCTTTTTACTAGGCTTGGCAACTAGCCATGTCGCTGCAAATGAAACTGAGGTAGCAAAAACTTCGCAGGATGCAACGACAGTTTCAAGTAGTTCAGAGCAAAATCAGTCTTCTAATAAAACTCAAACGAGCGCAGGAGTAAAGACCACTGCTTCTGCCCACTGGGAGGGGGATTATTATGTAAAGGCTGATGGTTCCAAAGCAAAGAGTGAGTGGATTTTTGATAACTACTATAAGGCTTGGTTTTATATTAAGTCAGACGGTCGTTATGCTCAAAATGAGTGGCAGGGCAATTACTACCTAAAATCAGGTGGTTATATGGCTAAGAATGAATGGGTTTATGATAACGCCTATAAGAATTGGTTTTACCTGAAGTCTGATGGTTCTTATGCTAACCAGGAATGGCATTCTGTTGGAGGTAAATGGTACTATTTTAAAAAATGGGGCTATTTAGCTAAAAGTCAATGGCAGGGAAGTTATTTCCTAAATAGTCAAGGTGCTATGATGCAAAATGAATGGCTTTATGATCCAGCCTATTCGTCTTACTTCTATCTCAAATCTGATGGTTCTTATGCAAATCAAGAGTGGCAAAAGGTAGACGGCAAGTGGTACTATTTCAAGAAGTGGGGTTACATGGCCAAAGATGAGTGGCAGGGTAACTACTATTTGACAGGAAGTGGTGCTATGGCTACTGGTGAATTAGTCATGGATGATGCTCGCTATATTTTTTCTGACTCAGGTGAGTTAAAAGAAAAGAAAGACTTGAATGTTGGCTGGGTTTACCGAAATGGCAGACGTTATTTCTTTAACCATCGTGAAGAACAAGTTGGGACTGATCAAGTTAAAAAAGTTATCGATGTCAGTGAGCACAATGGCCGTATCAGTGACTGGAAAAAGGTCATCGATGATAATGGAGTAGATGGAGTCATTGTTCGTTTGGGCTATAGTGGAACTGAGGACAAGGAATTGGCTCATAATATCAAGGAGTTAAACCGCCTTGGAATTCCTTACGGTGTTTACCTCTATACTTATGCTGAAAATGAGACCGATGCTGAGAATGATGCTAAGCAGACTATTGAACTCTTGAAGAAATACAAGATGAACTTGTCTTATCCAATCTACTATGATGTTGAGAACTGGGAATATGTCAATAAGACCAAGAGAGCTCCAAGTGATACTGGAACTTGGGTCAAGATTATCAACAAGTATATGGCAACAATGAAGCAGGCTGGTTATCAAAATGTGAATGTTTATAGCTACCGTCAACTTTTGCAAACTCGTTTGAATCATCCTGATATTTTGCAACATGTTAACTGGGTAGCAGCCTATACGGATGCGCTTGATTGGAATAATCCTCATTATTCAGGAGAAAAAGGATGGCAATATACTTCATCTGACTCTCTTAAAGGGATTCGAGGACGTGTGGATGTTAGCGTCTGGTATTAAGATGTAAAACTGAGAAAAGAGTGTACATTTGCATCCTCTTTTTTCTTTATTTTATCGCAGTTAAGGGAGTTTGAAAGGGACTGTGTTTTATTCTAAAAAATTCTTAAATTATCAGTCTATTGCAACTTTTCTCATGTGAGTCATTTTGCTTGCTATTGGTTTTCCTTAGTAGTATACTAAGGTAGTAATCATTAAGAAGTGGTTACAAAAAATAATAAACGAGGTAAAATAAAATGGTAGAATTGAAAAAAGAAGCAGTAAAAGACGTAACATCATTGACAAAAGTAGCGCCAGTAGCATTGGCAAAAACAAAGGAAGTATTGAACCAAGCTGTTGCTGATTTGTACGTAGCTCACGTTGCTTTGCACCAAGTACACTGGTATATGCGCGGTCGTGGTTTTCTTGTGTGGCATCCAAAAATGGATGAATACATGGACAGCCTTGATGGCTATCTTGACGAAATCAGCGAACGTTTGATTACACTTGGTGGCAGCCCATTCTCTACTTTGACAGAATTCCTTCAACATAGTGAAATCGAAGAAGAAGCTGGTGAATACCGTAATGTTGAAGAAAGCTTGGAACGTGTCCTAGATGTTTATCGTTATCTCATCACTCTGTTCCAAAAAGCTTTGGATGTTACTGATGAAGAAGGTGATGATGTGACAAACGATATCTTTGTTGGTGCTAAAGCTGAACTTGAGAAAACGGTTTGGATGCTTGCCGCAGAACTTGGACAAGCACCTGGTTTGTAAGAAATAGAATAATCATATAAAAATCTGTAGGATGCCTCTTACGGATTTTTTTCTATTCTGTAAGCTATTCCAAACCAGTCTTTTTTTGAGTTTTTTGATAAAATAGTACTATCAGTGAAAAGGATGGAAGCATGACTAAGAAAATTGTAGCTATTTGGGCCCAGGATGAAGAGGGTGTGATTGGTAAGGACAATCGTCTGCCTTGGCATTTGCCAGCAGAATTGCAACACTTTAAAGAAACAACTCTGAATCATGCTATCTTGATGGGGCGTGTGACCTTTGACGGGATGGGGCGTCGCTTGCTTCCAAAACGGGAGACTTTGATTTTGACTCGTAACCCAGAAGAAAAGATAGATGGGGTTGCTACTTTTCACGATATCCAGTCTGTTCTAGACTGGTATCAGGGTCAAGACAAGAATCTCTATATTATCGGTGGGAAGCAAATTTTTCAGGCTTTTGAGCCCTACCTTGACGAAGTGATTGTGACTCAAATTCATGCTCGGGTGGAAGGAGATACCTATTTCCCTGAAGAATTTGACTTGTCTCTTTTTGAGACAGTTTCAAGCAAATTTTACGCTAAAGATGAGAAAAATCCTTATGATTTTACCATCCAATACCGCAAGAGAAAGGAAGTCTAATGGAACGTAGTATATTTGGTTTTTTCACAGCCATGCTGTGTTTGGTCTGCTTGCTTGCAGGAGCACAGGCTTTTCGTAAAAAGCGCTATGGACTTTCTGTCCTGCTCTGGTTAAATGCCTTTACCAATTTGGTCAATAGTATCCATGCTTTTTACATGACCTTATTTTAGATAGAATGACAGTATAGAATAGAACGGAAGGAAATCATGCCTACAAATAGGAATAATGATATGATGGTTTATTGCTCATTTTGTGGCAAAAGCCAAGAAGAAGTACAAAAAATAATCGCTGGGAACAATGCCTTTATCTGTAATGAATGTGTGGAGTTAGCCCAGGAGATCATTCGTGAGGAGTTGGCTGAGGAAGTCTTGGCAGACTTGTCTGAGGTACCAAAACCAATCGAACTCCTCCACATCTTGAATCACTACGTAATCGGTCAAGATCGTGCCAAACGTGCCTTGGCAGTAGCTGTATACAACCACTACAAACGCATCAATTTCCACGATACGCGTGAAGAGTCAGAAGATGTGGATTTGCAGAAATCAAATATCTTGATGATTGGCCCAACTGGTTCAGGGAAAACTTTCCTTGCTCAGACCTTGGCTAAGAGCTTGAATGTACCTTTTGCGATCGCAGATGCGACAGCTCTTACTGAGGCTGGTTATGTGGGTGAGGACGTGGAAAATATCCTCCTCAAACTCCTACAGGCTGCTGACTTTAACATCGAGCGTGCAGAGCGTGGGATTATCTATGTGGATGAAATTGACAAGATTGCTAAGAAAAGCGAGAACGTGTCTATCACACGTGATGTTTCTGGTGAAGGTGTGCAACAAGCCCTTCTCAAGATTATCGAGGGAACCGTTGCTAGCGTGCCGCCTCAAGGTGGACGCAAGCATCCACAACAAGAGATGATTCAAGTGGACACTAAAAATATCCTCTTCATTGTGGGTGGTGCCTTTGATGGCATTGAAGAAATCGTCAAACAACGTCTGGGTGAAAAAGTCATCGGATTTGGTCAAAATAATAAGGCGATTGACGAAAACAGCTCATACATGCAAGAAATCATTGCAGAAGATATTCAAAAATTTGGTATTATCCCAGAGTTGATTGGACGTTTGCCTGTCTTTGCAGCTCTTGAGCAATTGACGGTTGATGACTTGGTTCGCATCTTGAAAGAACCAAGAAATGCCTTGGTCAAACAATACCAAACCTTGCTTTCTTATGATGATGTTGAGTTGGAATTTGACGACGAAGCTCTTCAAGAGATTGCCAATAAAGCCATCGAACGTAAAACGGGTGCGCGTGGTCTTCGCTCGATCATCGAAGAAACCATGCTAGACGTCATGTTTGAAGTACCGAGTCAGGAAAATGTGAAATTGGTTCGCATCACTAAAGAAGCTGTCGATGGAACGGATAAACCAATCCTAGAAACAGCCTAGAGGTGACTATGGAACTTAATACACATAATGCTGAAATCTTGCTCAGTGCGGCTAATAAATCCCACTACCCACAGGATGAACTTCCAGAGATTGCTCTAGCAGGACGTTCAAATGTTGGTAAATCTAGCTTTATCAACACAATGCTGAACCGCAAGAATTTAGCCCGAACATCAGGTAAACCTGGTAAAACCCAGCTTCTTAATTTCTTTAACATTGACGACAAGATGCGCTTTGTGGATGTTCCTGGTTATGGCTATGCCCGTGTTTCTAAAAAGGAACGTGAAAAGTGGGGGCGAATGATAGAGGAGTACTTAACGACTCGGGAAAATCTCCGTGCAGTGGTCAGTCTAGTTGACCTTCGTCATGATCCGTCAGCAGATGATGTGCAGATGTACGAATTTCTCAAGTATTATGAGATTCCAGTCATCATTGTGGCAACCAAGGCGGACAAGATTCCTCGTGGTAAATGGAACAAGCATGAATCAGCAATCAAAAAGAAATTAAACTTTGACCCAAGTGACGACTTTATCCTCTTTTCATCTGTCAACAAGGCAGGGATGGATGAGGCTTGGGATGCAATCTTAGAAAAATTGTGAGGAAAAGAAAATGGCAAAAACAATTCATACAGATAAGGCCCCAAAGGCTATCGGACCATATGTTCAAGGAAAAATCGTTGGCAACCTTTTGTTTGCTAGCGGTCAAGTGCCCCTATCTCCTGAAACTGGGGAAATCGTTGGAGAAACGATCCAAGAACAGACAGAACAAGTCTTGAAAAACATCGGTGCTATTTTGGCTGAAGCAGGAACAGATTTTGACCATGTTGTCAAAACAACTTGCTTCTTGAGCGATATGAACGACTTTGTTCCTTTTAACGAGGTTTACCAAACGGCCTTTAAAGAGGAATTTCCAGCTCGTTCAGCAGTAGAGGTAGCTCGTCTTCCTCGTGATGTAAAAGTCGAAATCGAAGTCATCGCAGAGATTGGATAAGCTAGTTGAAGTTTGGTGTTGCCAAACTTCTTTTGATATAAGGAGAAAAAGATGACAAAGAAACAACTTCACTTGGTGATTGTGACAGGGATGAGTGGCGCAGGGAAAACAGTTGCTATTCAGTCCTTCGAAGATTTGGGTTATTTTACTATTGACAATATGCCGCCAGCTCTCTTGCCTAAGTTTTTGCAGTTGGTGGAAACAAAGGAAGACGACCATAAGTTGGCCTTGGTAGTGGATATGCGTAGCCGTTCTTTCTTTTCAGAAATTCAAGCTGTCTTGGATGAGTTGGAAAATCAAGATGATTTGGATTTCAAAATTCTCTTTTTGGATGCAGCTGATAAGGAATTGGTTGCTCGTTACAAGGAAACCAGACGGAGTCACCCACTAGCAGCAGACGGTCGTATTTTAGATGGAATCAAGTTGGAACGTGAACTCTTGGCACCTTTGAAAAATATGAGTCAAAATGTGGTGGATACGACTGAACTTACTCCTCGTGAGCTGCGTAAAACCCTTGCAGAGCAGTTTTCGGATCAAGAACAAGCCCAGTCTTTCCGTATCGAAGTCATGTCTTTTGGCTTTAAATATGGAATCCCGATTGATGCAGATTTAGTCTTTGATGTCCGATTCTTGCCAAATCCCTACTACCTACCAGAACTGAGAAACCAAACGGGTGTGGATGAACCAGTTTATGACTATGTCATGAATCATCCTGAGTCAGAAGACTTTTATCAACATTTGTTGGCCTTGATTGAGCCGATTTTGCCAAGTTACCAAAAGGAAGGGAAGTCTGTTTTGACTATTGCCATGGGTTGTACGGGTGGACAACACCGTAGTGTGGCCTTTGCTAAACGCTTGGCGCAGGACTTATCCAAGAATTGGCCTGTCAATGAAGGGCATCGTGATAAAGACCGAAGAAAGGAAACGGTAAACCGTTCATGAGAAAACCAAAGATAACGGTGATTGGTGGAGGGACTGGGATCCCCGTCATTCTTAAAAGTCTACGTGAAAAAGATGTGGAAATCGCTGCTATCGTAACGGTGGCAGATGATGGTGGTTCATCAGGTGAACTCCGAAAAAATATGCAACAATTGACACCGCCAGGTGATCTTCGTAATGTCCTTGTGGCCATGTCGGATATGCCTAAGTTTTATGAGAAAGTCTTTCAGTATCGCTTTTCTGAAGATGCTGGAGCCTTTGCTGGCCATCCATTGGGTAATCTCATTATCGCTGGCCTGTCAGAAATGCAGGGTTCGACCTATAATGCCATGCAGTTACTGAGCAAATTTTTCCATACAACTGGGAAGATTTATCCTTCCAGTGACCATCCCTTGACCCTTCATGCAGTCTTTCAGGATGGGACAGAAGTGGCTGGAGAGAGCCATATTGCAGACCATCCAGGCATGATTGACCATGTCTATGTGACCAATACCCTCAACGATGATACGCCTCTGGCTAGCCGTCGAGTAGTGCAGACCATTCTTGAAAGTGACATGATTGTCCTCGGACCTGGTTCCCTCTTTACCTCGATTTTGCCCAATATCGTGATTAAGGAAATTGGGAAGGCTCTTTTGGAAACTAAGGCAGAAATCGCCTATGTCTGCAATATTATGACCCAACGTGGGGAGACGGAACACTTTACAGATAGTGACCACGTGGAGGTCCTGCATCGTCACCTTGGTCGCCCTTTTATCGATACTGTTTTGGTGAATATCGAAAAAGTGCCTCAGGAATACATGAATTCCAACCGTTTTGATGAATACTTGGTGCAGGTGGAACATGATTTTGCTGGTCTTTGTAAGCAAGTTCCGCGTGTGATTTCATCCAACTTCCTTCGTCTGGAAAATGGGGGTGCCTTCCACGATGGAGATTTGATTGTGGATGAATTGATGCGGATTATACAGGTGAGAAAATGAGTTTCACAGTAGCAGTAAAAGAAGAAATTCTAGGTCAGCACCATCTAAGCCGGCATGAATTATCTGCCATTATCAAGATGTCTGGTAGCATCGGTCTCTCGACCTCGGGCCTAACCTTGTCTGTCGTGACAGAAAATGCCAAGCTGGCTCGGCACCTCTATGAGTCCTTTCTCCATTTCTACGAAATCAAATCGGAAATTCGTCACCACCAACGGAGTAATCTCCGCAAGAATCGAGTATATACAGTTTTTACAGATGAAAAGGTGCAGGACTTGTTGAGTGATTTACGCTTGGCAGACTCCTTCTTTGGTCTGGAAACAGGTATTGATGAGGAGATTTTATCAGATGAGGAAGCAGGTCGTGCCTATCTCTGTGGTGCTTTCTTGGCAAATGGAAGTATTCGTGACCCTGAGTCAGGCAAGTACCAGTTGGAAATCAGTTCTGTTTATCTGGACCACGCGCAAGGGCTTGCCTCTCTTCTCCAGCAGTTTTTACTGGATGCCAAGGTGCTTGAGCGCAAGAAGGGAGCTGTTACCTATCTCCAGCGTGCCGAAGACATTATGGACTTCTTGATAGTCATCGGGGCTATGCAGGCGCGTGATGATTTTGAGCGGGTTAAGATTTTGCGAGAAACCCGTAATGACCTCAATCGGGCCAATAATGCCGAGACAGCTAATATCGCTCGGACAGTCTCTGCCAGCATGAAGACTATCAACAATATCAGCAAAATCAAAGATATCATGGGCTTAGAAAATCTGCCAGTGGATTTGCAGGAAGTAGCGCAGTTGCGGATTCAGCACCCAGACTACTCTATCCAACAGTTGGCAGATAGCCTCAGCACCCCTCTGACCAAAAGTGGTGTCAACCATAGACTTAGAAAAATCAATAAGATAGCCGATGAATTATAAAGATATAAAACACCTCTTTCTTGACAATTGAACAGAACATGTGAGATAATAAAGAGGAATTGAGAAGTTCTAGCATTTTAGTGCTATCAGAAATCCCCTCGGTACTGCAATACCGAGGGGATTTTTTCTGGGTTAGATAGCACTAACCACGAAGGTTACTTGTCGAAGTGATCGTCTAACCAACGAGTCACCAGCCATGAGATGATACTCTCGATGACTGCGATAAGTACTATTTTGAGAAGTTCTAGCATCTGTAATACCTCCTTTTCCAAGGCGTATTGTTAGTGCCGTCGTTATTATATCACATGCTTTATCAATTTGATAGGACATTTTTGATTTTTGAAAAAGAAGGGGAAAGGTATGAGCTGATTAGATCGTAGATGAACTATAAAACCACGAATCCTAGGTGACTCGTGGTTCTTTTTTATAAACTGGTTGAGTGTTTTGGTTGTACTTTTTGCTCTGGGTCGATGTAGTTGATGGCGTTGTTGACAGCAGTTGGTGCTTCGCCCAGTCCTGTCGCAATCAAGTCGATTTTTCCATCATAGTAGCAGCAGTCACCGATAGCATAGATACCTGCTTTGCTAGATTCTTGCTTGCTATTGACGATAATCTTGTGACGGTTGAGGTCCAGACCCCAGTTTTTAAGGTTACCAACAGAAGATTTGAAACCATAGTTGACAAAGAGGTGGTCTATGTCAATCGTTTCGGTTTCATCAGATTTAACTTTTGTGATTTCCAATTTGTCAAGCGTTTTTCCATCTCCAAGGAGTTGGCTAGGAACGAATGGTGTCTTGATGGATACAGATGATTCTTGTAAGGCTTGAACACTGTGCTCCAAGGCGCGGAAATTATCTCTGCGGTGAACAAGGGTAGTTGGTGCAATTTTTTCAAAAGCCAAAGCCCAATCCACAGCCGAGTCTCCTCCACCAAGAATCGTCACTTTCTTACCAGCGTATTGCTGGATGTTGGAAACGTGGTAGTGGATATTTTCATAGCCTTCAACGCCTTCTAGTTCTAGAGGACGTGGTTTAAAGGCACCGCCACCCATAGCGATGATAACTGTTTTAGTCAGGTGACTTCCTTTAGAAGTTGTGATGACAAATCCTTCTTCTTGTTTTTCAATCTCAAGAACCGTTTCATTGAGATGAATAGGGGTATCAAATCCATTTAATTGCTCGATTAGACGGTTAGTCAACTCTTCTCCAGTCAGATTTGGGAAACCTGGGACGTCGAGGATTTCCTTTTCAGGATAGAGAATAGCAGGTTGGCCACCTAGTTGGGGAAGGGAGTCGATGATTTGGACCTTGGCTTGGCGTAGATGTGCATAGAAGGCTGCAAAAAGCCCGACAGGACCACCACCTACAATGGTAATATCATAGAGTTGAGACATGGTTTCTCCTTTGTTTTTTCTAGTCATACTCTTCGAAAATCAAATTCAAACCACGTCAGCTATATCTGCAACCTCAAAACAGTGTTTTGAGCAACCTGCGGCTAGCTTCCTAGTTTGCTCTTTGATTTTCATTGAGTATCAGTTTATTTTATCATATTTTTTCTTTAATTTAAAATGAAGTAGGATAGGGAAAAAAATGTCAGAAAAATGGTATAATAGAAAGGAACGTGTTTGGACAGAGAGGAGACAGCAGATGAACTTTCAACAATTATCCAACCTGCAATATTGGACTAGCTTGTTTTCTAGTCCTTGGAGTATTGCCATCAATGTGTTTGATATTTTGATTGTGGCCTATATTTTATATCGTTTTACAAAAGCGATAGCTGGCACCAAGATTATGATTTTGGTGCGTGGGGTCGTGATTTTTGTATTAGCCCAGGTTGTGGCCAATATCCTTGGTTTAACAACGATTTCTTGGTTGATTAATCAAATTATCACCTATGGGGTTATTGCTGCGGTTGTTATCTTTTCTCCAGAGATTCGGACTGGTTTGGAACGCTTGGGAAGGGCGACAGATTTCTTTTCTACTGCTCAAATTAGTGCAGAGGAGCAAATGATTCGTGCCTTTGTCAAGTCGGTTGAATATATGAGTCCTCGTAAGATTGGTGCTCTGGTTGCCATCCAACGAGTTCGGACCTTGCAAGAATACATCGCGACAGGGATTCCCTTGGATGCCAATATTTCAGCTGAACTCCTTATTAATATCTTTATCCCCAACACTCCCCTACACGATGGTGCTGTGATTATCAGAGAAAATCGAATAGCAGTAACCTCTGCCTATCTTCCCTTGACAGAAAGCACAGGGATTTCCAAGGAATTTGGGACCAGACACCGGGCGGCTATCGGTTTGTCAGAAGTATCCGATGCCTTGACCTTCATCGTCTCAGAGGAAACAGGAGGCATTTCTATTACCTATAACGGTGTTTTCAAGCACGACTTGACGATTGAAGAATTTGAAGCAGAGCTACGAGCAATTCTTTTGCCAGCTGTTGAGGAAAAAGTCAGTTTCAAGGACCGTTTGTTAGGAGGTTGGAAATATGAGAAAAAATAGTCTATATATCATTTCATCTCTCTTTTTTGCTTGTGTCTTATTTATCTATGCAACGTCAACCAACTTTCAAAATAGCAATACCGCAAGGCAGGTTAAATCAGAAACTTACACCAATACGATAACGAACGTTCCTATCGTTATTCACTATGATGATGACCAGTATTTCATTAGCGGATTTGCATCAGAAGTTTCAGTGGTATTAACCGGAGCCAATCGTGTGACCTTGGCCAGCGAAATGCAGGAGAGCACTCGTAAGTTTAAGGTAACTGCTGATTTGACGGATGCCAGTGTTGGAACGATTGAAGTTCCCTTGAATATTGAAAATCTTCCAAGTGGATTGACCGCTGTGGCAACGCCTCAAAAGATTACAGTGAAAGTTGGGAAGAAGGTTAAGCGAGATGGGATGATTGTTGTGCCACAAGTTGACCAAAGCCAGATTGATCCCAAGCTACAAATTGATAGTGTAACCGTGTCAAATGAACGGGTCTCTGTCACAACTGACCAAGAAACACTAGCTAAAATTGATCGTATTATTGCGCTTTTACCAACCAGCGAACGCATAACAGGTAATTACAGTGGTTCAGTACCTTTGCAGGCAATCGACCGTAATGGTGTTGTCTTACCAGCGGTGATTACTCCATTTGATACGACAATGAAGGTCACTACAAAACCTGTGGGTACAAGTTCAAACACATCAAATTCAACTACAAGCAGTTCGTCGGAGACATCTTCGTCAACGAAAGCAACTAGTTCAAAAACGAATTAAAAATAGGAAAAGGATTTTATAAAAATGGGTAAATATTTTGGGACTGATGGAGTCCGTGGAGAAGCTAACGTAGAATTAACGCCAGAATTGGCCTTTAAACTAGGACGTTTTGGAGGCTATGTTCTTAGCCAACATGAAACGGAAGCACCGAAAGTTTTTGTAGGACGTGATACACGTATTTCTGGGGAAATGTTAGAATCTGCCTTGGTGGCAGGTCTCCTCTCTGTAGGGATTCACGTCTACAAACTTGGTGTCCTTGCAACACCAGCAGTAGCTTACTTGGTAAAAACTGAGGGAGCCAGTGCAGGTGTCATGATTTCTGCTAGCCATAACCCAGCCCTTGATAATGGAATTAAGTTCTTTGGTGGTGATGGTTTCAAACTAGATGACGAAAAAGAAGCAGAAATTGAAGCCTTGTTAGATGCTGCAGAAGATACTCTTCCTCGTCCAAGTGCTGAAGGCTTGGGAACCTTGGTAGATTATCCAGAAGGTTTGCGTAAGTATGAGGGCTACCTTGTTTCAACTGGAACTCCTCTTGATGGAATGAAGGTTGCCTTGGATACAGCTAATGGTGCCGCTTCTACAAGTGCCCGTCAAATCTTTGCAGATCTTGGTGCTCAATTAACTGTTATCGGGGAAACACCAGATGGTCTTAACATCAACCTTAATGTTGGTTCAACCCACCCAGAAACCCTTCAAGAAGTGGTCAAAGAAAGTGACTCAGCTATCGGTTTGGCCTTTGACGGAGACAGTGACCGTTTGATTGCTGTTGATGAGAATGGTGATATCGTTGATGGTGACAAAATTATGTACATCATCGGGAAATATCTTTCTGAAAAAGGACAATTGGCTCAAAATACAATTGTGACAACTGTTATGTCCAACCTTGGTTTCCACAAGGCCTTGGACCGTGAAGGCATTAACAAGGCAGTCACTGCAGTTGGCGACCGCTACGTTGTTGAAGAAATGAGAAAATCAGGCTACAACCTCGGTGGTGAACAGTCTGGTCACGTCATCTTGATGGACTACAATACAACAGGTGATGGCCAATTATCTGCTGTTCAATTGACTAGAATCATGAAGGAAACTGGTAAGAGCTTGTCAGAGTTGGCAGCAGAAGTAACCATCTATCCACAAAAATTAGTCAATATCCGAGTGGAAAATGCCATGAAGGAAAAGGCTATGGAAGTGCCAGCTATCAAGGATATCATCGAGAAGATGGAAGAAGAAATGGCAGGGAATGGCCGTATCCTAGTACGCCCAAGTGGAACAGAGCCCCTTTTGCGTGTTATGGCAGAAGCGCCTACAACAGAAGAAGTAGACTACTATGTTGATACCATCGCAGACGTAGTTCGAGCTGAAATCGGGATTGACTAAATCCTAGAAAACTAGATGAAAATAAAAAATTATGGTACAATAGCTTATAATATTGTAGCCGAGGGAGAAAGACATGAATCTTAAACGTGAACAAGAATTTGTTAGTCAGTATCATTTTGATGCGCGTAATTTTGAATGGGAAAATGAAAATGGAGCTCCTGAAACTAAGGTGGATGTGAACTTCCAATTACTCCAACATGACCAAGAAAATCAAGTGACTTCTTTAGTGGTTGTCTTAAGTTTTATGATTGTCTTTGACAAATTTGTTATCAGTGGAACCATTTCACAGGTGAATCATATCGATGGTCGTATTGTTAACGAACCAAGTGAATTGAACCAAGAAGAAGTGGAAACCTTGGCTCGTCCATGTTTGAACATGCTCAACCGTTTGACTTACGAAGTAACTGAAATTGCATTAGACTTACCAGGAATCAATTTGGAGTTCTAATATGAAATTAGCTGTTATCACAGATTCCTCTGCCTATCTCAGTGCAGATACCTTGCAAAGAGAAGATTTATTTGTCTTGGATATTCCTGTCAATATTGATGGTGAGGAGTATGTCGAAGGTATCAATCTGACTGCTGAGGAATTTTACCAAAAAATGGCTCAGGCTTCTGAATTGCCTAAGACCAGTCAACCAAGTATTGCCAAGTTAGATGAGATTCTAACTTCGCTCAAAGAACAAGGTTATACACATGCTTTGGGGCTTTTCCTATCTTCTGGAATTTCAGGTTTTTACCAAAATATCCAGTATATGATAGAAGAATATGAGGGTTTAACTATTGCTTTCCCAGACACTTTGATTACAAGTGCTCCTCTGGGTATCATGGTTGAAAGTGTCTTTAACTGGCTAGACCAGGGTGATGACTTTGCCATTATTCAGGATAAGCTAGCTATTCAAATTAGTCACACATCTGCTTTTATCATGGTGGATGATTTGGATCATTTGGTAAAAGGGGGGCGCCTTTCAAATGGAGCTGCGATTTTGGGCAATCTGCTAAGCATTAAGCCAATCCTCTATTTCAATGATCAAGGTGTGATTGAAGTTTACGAAAAAGTTCGTACTGAAAAGAAAGCAACTAAGCGCTTAATTGAGATTATCAAGGAAGCCACAGCTTCAGGCCAATACCGTATCATTGTCATTCACGGGAATGCTCCTGAAAAGGCTGAAGAATTGCGTCAGCACTTACTTGAATCTGGAGTAGGTACGGATATTTCACTTGCTACATTTGGTAGTGTCATTGGAACCCACCTAGGAGCAGGAAGTATTGCTCTAGGTTATATTCCAGTGATTTAGTTGGGACTTTTAGCTTAGTTAAGAAGTTAGCAAATGAACACGCCTGGAACCCTGTGTGAAAAAGATAGTTCTTCCAAGGAGTAGACACTTCTTGATCAGAACTCCTATTTTCACTTTGTGTTCCTACAGGCTTTGTATCTTAGACAGGAGTAGAGATGAGTATTCGAGTAATTATTGCTGGTTTTAAGGGAAAGATGGGCCAGGCTGCTTGTCAGATGGTCTTGGCTGATCCAGACTTGGACTTGGTAGCAGTTTTGGATCCCTTTGAGTCTGAATCAGAATGGCAGGGTATTCCTGTTTTCAAGGATAAGGCTGATTTGGTCGGTTTTGAAGCAGATGTCTGGGTAGACTTTACTACACCAGCTGTTGCCTATGAAAATACACGCTTTGCTCTTGAAAATGGCTTTGCTCCAGTGGTTGGGACAACAGGTTTCACGAGTGAAGAAATTGCAGAGCTAAAAGCATTTTCTCGTGCTCAAGATTTGGGTGGCTTGATCGCTCCTAACTTTGCCTTGGGTGCTGTTTTACTCATGCAATTTGCAAGGCAGGCTGCTAAATATTTCCCAAATGTGGAGATTATCGAGCTTCATCATGACAAGAAAAAAGATGCTCCGAGTGGAACAGCTATTAAAACAGCTGAATTAATGGCAGAAGTTCGAGAGTCTATCCAGCAGGGTGCAGTAGACGAGGAAGAACTCATTGCAGGTGCTCGTGGTGCTGATTTTGATGGCATGCGTATCCACTCAGTTCGTTTGCCAGGTTTGGTAGCCCATCAGGAAGTCATCTTTGGCAATCAGGGAGAAGGATTGACCCTCCGTCATGACTCCTATGATCGCAGCTCCTTCATGACAGGGGTGAATTTGGGAATTAAAGAAGTTGTCAAGCGTCATGAGCTTGTCTATGGATTAGAACACTTATTATGAGATTAACGCAAATGCCTTCTGAATTTCAGAAGGCTTTACCAGTATTAGAAAAAATTAAAGAAGCAGGATTTGAGGCCTATTTTGTTGGAGGTTCTGTTCGAGATGCCCTTCTCAATCGCCCTATCCATGATGTGGATATCGCAACGTCTTCTTATCCAGAAGAGACCAAGCAGATTTTTCCGCGAACAGCCGATATCGGAATCGAGCATGGAACTGTCTTGGTCTTAGATGGGGACGAGGAGTATGAGGTAACCACCTTTCGGACAGAAGATGTCTATGTGGACTATCGAAGACCCAGTGCGGTTTCCTTTGTGCGTTCGCTAGAAGAAGACCTCAAACGCCGTGATTTTACAGTCAACGCCTTTGCCTTGGACGAGACAGGGGAAATCATTGACTTGTTCCATGGTTTAGACGATTTGGGAAAGCAAGTCTTACGAGCAGTTGGAGTGGCAAGTGAGCGTTTCAACGAAGATGCTTTGCGGATTATGCGTGGTTTTCGTTTTCAGGCCAGTCTTGGCTTTGAGCTTGAGTCAGAAACCTTTAAAGCTATGAAGACCTTGACGCCACTTTTGGAGAAAATTTCTGTAGAGCGTACCTTCGTTGAGTTTGATAAACTCTTGCTGGCTCCATTTTGGAGAAGGGGCTTGGCTTCCATGATTGAGAGTCAAGCTTATGATTATCTCCCTGATATGGAATCTAGCCAGGACAAGCTTAACAGACTGTTTGATTTAGAGACTGATTTTACTTTTGAATCCTCTGAACAAGCCTGGGCGGCTCTACTGTGGGCTTTGGAGATTGAAAATGCGCAGCCATTTTTGAAGGCTTGGAAGACCTCACGTCAATTTGCCAAGCAGGTACAAGATTTGCTGACTATTTTGGCTTTGCGTGAAAAGGGAGAATTGAGCAAGCGCGATTGTTATCGCTTTGACTTGGATTTACTTTTACAGGCTGAAAATCTTCGACAGGCTCAAGGAAAAGAAGTCAACCTACAAGCTATCACAGAAACTTACCATAGTTTGACCATTCATGATAAGAAAGAAATCCAAATCAACGGTGGTATTTTGATCAAGGAATATGGTTATCAGCCGGGCCCAGACTTGGGAGATATTTTAACAGAGATTGAATATGCCATTGTCGATGGAGAATTGGAAAATGACCGTCAAGCCATCCATGCTTACTTGAGGGAGAAAAAATGAGTGATTTTATCGTTGAAAAACTAAGTAAATCCGTCGGTGATAAGACCGTTTTTAAGGATATTTCCTTTATCATCCATGACCTAGACAGAATCGGTCTGATTGGTGTCAATGGGACTGGCAAGACCACCCTTTTAGATGTCCTTTCTGGTGTTTCTGGCTTTGATGGGGATGTCAGTCCTTTTTCAGCTAAAAATGATTACCAGATTGGTTACTTGACTCAAGATCCTGATTTTGATGATAGCAAGACGGTCTTGGATACGGTCCTATCCAGCGACCTCAAGGAAATCCAGCTGATTCGTGAGTATGAGTTGATCATGCTCAACTACAGTGAGGATAAGCAGGCTCGTTTGGAACGGGTTATGGCAGAGATGGATTCTCTTCAAGCTTGGGAAATTGAGAGTCAGGTCAAGACCGTTCTCAGCAAGCTGGGGATTCAGGACTTATCTACTCCTGTTGGGGAATTATCAGGTGGCCTAAGAAGACGAGTCCAGTTGGCGCAAGTTTTACTTGGCAATCACGACCTCTTGCTTCTGGATGAGCCGACCAACCATTTGGATATTGCGACTATTGAGTGGCTGACCCTCTTTTTAAAAAATTCTAAGAAGACAGTTCTCTTTATCACTCACGATCGTTATTTCTTAGACGCTTTGTCAACACGGATTTTCGAGTTGGATCGCGCAGGCTTGACAGAGTATCAAGGGAATTATCAGGACTATGTTCGCCTTAAGGCGGAACAGGATGAACGCGATGCGGCTCTTCTCCACAAAAAGGAACAACTCTATAAGCAAGAATTGGCCTGGATGCGTAGACAACCGCAGGCGCGTGCGACCAAGCAACAGGCTCGTATCAATCGTTTCCACGACCTGAAAAAGGAAGTTTCAGGCGGCGTTGCTGAGACAGACTTGACTATGAACTTTGAAACCAGTCGGATTGGGAAGAAAGTCATCGAGTTTCAGGATGTTTCATTTGCCTATGAAAACAAGCCTATTTTGCAAGATTTTAATCTCTTGGTGCAGGCCAAAGACCGTATTGGAATCGTTGGGGACAACGGTGTTGGAAAATCAACCCTGCTTAATCTGATTGCAGGCAGTCTTGAGCCGACAGCAGGACAAGTTGTGATTGGGGAAACAGTTCGCATCGCCTATTTTTCTCAGCAAATTGAGGGCTTGGATGAAAGCAAGAGAGTTATAAATTACCTGCAGGAAGTGGCAGAAGAGGTCAAGGCCAGCGGTGGTTCTAGTACTTCGATTGCAGAGTTGCTGGAGCAGTTCCTTTTCCCACGTTCGACGCATGGAACCTTGATTGAGAAATTGTCTGGGGGAGAGAAAAAACGTCTTTATCTCCTCAAACTGCTCTTGGAAAAACCAAATGTTCTTCTCTTGGACGAACCGACAAATGACTTAGATATTGCGACCTTGACAGTTTTGGAGAATTTCTTGCAAGGATTTGCGGGACCTGTTTTGACAGTTAGCCACGACCGCTATTTCTTGGATAAGGTAGCGACCAAGATTCTCGCTTTTGAGGATGGCAAGATTCGTCCTTTCTTTGGTCATTATACCGATTACCTTGATGAAAAAGCCTTTGAAACAGAGTTGGTCAATCAGGTGCAAAAGGCCGAAAAGGAGAAAGTAGTCAAGGTTCGAGAAGACAAGAAACGCATGACCTACCAAGAAAAGCAGGAGTGGGCAAGTATTGAAGGTGATATTGAAGCCTTGGAAAACCGTATCGCTGCTATTGAAGAGGAAATGCAGGCCAACGGCTCTGACTTTGGCAAACTGGCTACTCTTCAGAAAGAGCTAGATGAGAAAAACGAAGCACTCCTTGAAAAATACGAACGCTATGAGTATCTAAGTGACTTTGATAGCTAGAAGAATAGAAAAATCCCGTCTCATGACAGGATTTCTCTATTCTTTTTTAGTTTCTTGATGAAAGACATTTTGCCAAGTTTCGTGGCGACGCCAGATACTGGTATGGATAATACCATCTAACTCATAGCAGATGAGTTTGGTCTTCTGACTGATGGAAGTAATCTGGATATCCTTGATAGCTGAATTCAAGTCTTTTTCGGCTTTATAGGCCTCTTTATCCATCTGATTTCCGTCTTGACGAATATAGACAAAATCGTCAGCCAAGAGTTCTTCCAGTTGATTTCCCTGATCAATCAATTGTTCGCGCATCAGCAATTTTTTGTAGACATTGTCTAAAATCTCATCCTCAGGGATAGGTGCTGGCTCGATATGGACATCGGTATCAAAGACTCCAAAACGTTCTTCCAGCATAGACTCGACCTGATCCGCAATTTCATGGCTTTCAAAAACAGACAGGTCAGGGTTCATCTCTAGCGTAATATCCAGGTAGATGTTGCTACCGTAGGTGCGACCTCTTTGCGACTTAACCTTGCTGATTTTGGGAATTTCCATGATAGCCTTTTGGTAGTCCTCGAGCAGACGGTCATCAAAGCCATCCGAAAGGCTAAAGGAAGACTCGATGAAGATATCATAGGCAGTTTTCAAGATAAAGAAAGTGATGATAATGGCAACCAGTTTATCCACAATGGGATAATTGAAACTGCTAGCCAGGATGGCAATGGTAGTACCAAGTGAGGTGACAGCATCAGAAAGATTGTCCTTGGCGGCAGCCTTCAGTGCCTTGGAGTTGGATTTCTTACTGAGGCGAGTATTGTAGAGATAAACTAGAAACATAATCGTTGCAGAAATGATTCCCAGAGTTGCACCCAGAGGGTCAATGACTGTTTCTTCACGACTGAGAATCTTTTGAATGGTATCCCTTAGTACATCAAAGCCAACATAAAACATGATGATAGAAGTGACCAAGCTAGCCAAATCCTCAATCTTCCAGTGGCCAAAACGGTGGTCTCGGTCAGCAGGCTGGCGTGCCATCCGGATTCCAATCAAGAGGGCCACATTTCCAATGATGTCCGACACGTTGTTAAAACCATCGGCCACCAAACTGGATGAATGGAGGAGGTGCCCAGTTGCTAATTTCGCTGCAGACAAGATCAAATAGGTCGAAATACTGATAATGGCCCCACGCTCAGCTAACTTGAGATTTGAGATAGATTGCTTCATTCAACTTCCTTTCTAGTCATATAGCATTCTACCATTATACTGGTTTTCAAGGGAAAATTCAAATAAGTCATTTTTTACTCTTTGAAAACTTTTCAAAATTTGGTATAATAGTACTACTCAAGGGAGTAGCTGGCAGAAACCTGTGATAGTGTCGTCATTCCGAATTTTATACTGAAAAGTATGCTTTCCGGCACTATCTTAAACAGCGAGACTTGTTATGATTAATAGGTCTCTTTTTGTTTGTCGTGAAAAGATGCGATGAGGGAAAAGAGAGTCTGTTTTGCACACAATGTCAAGGAGGAGACACATGTCAAAAGAACAAAAACGCCAAGCGTTTTACACTCAGAGTCCTGAAGAGGTCTTGAAGGCTGTGGATGCGACCGAGCAAGGTTTGTCATCAAGTGAGGCGGAAAAGCGCCTTGCAGAATTTGGCCACAATGAACTCGAAGAAGGCGAGAAACGATCAATTCTGGTCAAATTCATCGAGCAATTTAAGGATTTGATGATTATCATCCTAGTTGCGGCAGCAATCTTGTCAGTCGTGACTTCTGGTGGGGAAGATATCGCAGATGCCATTATCATCTTAGCCGTGGTAATCATCAATGCTGCCTTTGGTGTTTACCAAGAAGGAAAAGCCGAAGAAGCGATCGAAGCTCTCAAATCCATGTCTAGTCCAGCTGCCCGCGTTCTTCGTGATGGGCATATGGCGGAGATTGACTCTAAAGAATTGGTTCCAGGAGATATTGTTTCCCTTGAAGCAGGTGATGTAGTACCTGCAGACCTACGTTTGATTGAAGCAAACTCTCTTAAAATTGAAGAAGCAGCTCTTACAGGTGAGTCTGTGCCAGTCGAAAAAGACTTGACAGTTGAACTTGCTGCAGATGCTGGTATTGGTGACCGTGTCAATATGGCCTTCCAAAACTCAAATGTGACTTATGGTCGTGGTCTTGGTGTTGTTATCAATACAGGGATGTACACTGAAGTTGGTCACATCGCAGGTATGCTCCAAGATGCGGATGAGACGGATACACCACTTAAACAAAACTTGAATAACCTTTCTAAGGTCTTGACCTATGCTATCTTGGTCATTGCCCTTGTTACTTTTGTAGTGGGTGTCTTCATTCAAGGGAAAAATCCACTTGGTGAGTTGATGACCTCTGTTGCGCTTGCCGTTGCAGCCATCCCAGAAGGACTTCCTGCTATCGTGACCATCGTTCTTGCCCTTGGTACTCAAGTTTTGGCCAAACGAAACTCTATCGTTCGTAAGTTGCCAGCTGTAGAAACGCTTGGTTCAACTGAAATCATCGCTTCTGATAAGACTGGTACGCTGACCATGAACAAGATGACCGTCGAAAAAGTCTTCTATGATGCAGTCCTACATGACTCTGCTGATGACATTGAACTCGGCTTGGACATGCCTCTTCTTCGTTCTGTAGTTTTGGCTAATGATACCAAGATTGATGCAGAAGGAAACCTGATCGGAGATCCAACCGAAACAGCCTTTATCCAATATGCCTTGGACAAGGGCTACGATGTGAAAGGATTTTTAGAGAAATATCCTCGTGTGGCTGAGTTGCCATTTGACTCTGACCGTAAGCTCATGTCAACGGTTCACCCATTGCCAGATGGTAAATTCCTTGTAGCGGTCAAGGGTGCCCCAGACCAACTTTTGAAACGTTGTGTTCTTCGTGATAAAGCTGGGGATATTGCTCCGATTGATGAGAAGGTTACAAACCTCATTCACACAAACAACTCTGAAATGGCTCACCAAGCCTTGCGTGTCCTCGCAGGTGCTTATAAGATTATTGACAGCATTCCAGAAAACCTGACTTCTGAAGAGCTTGAAAATGATTTAATCTTTACTGGTTTGATTGGGATGATTGACCCTGAACGTCCTGAAGCTGCTGAGGCTGTTCGTGTGGCTAAGGAAGCGGGAATTCGTCCAATCATGATTACGGGTGACCATCAAGACACTGCAGAAGCTATTGCCAAACGTTTGGGAATCATCGATGCAAATGATACAGAAGGACACGTTTTAACTGGTGCTGAGCTCAACGAACTGTCAGATGAAGACTTTGAAAAAGTAGTTGGTCAATACTCTGTTTATGCCCGTGTATCTCCAGAACACAAGGTTCGTATCGTCAAGGCTTGGCAAAAACAAGGTAAAGTCGTTGCCATGACAGGTGATGGTGTCAATGATGCGCCAGCTCTGAAAACAGCCGACATCGGTATCGGTATGGGAATCACTGGTACAGAGGTTTCTAAGGGGGCTTCTGACATGATTCTTGCAGATGATAACTTTGCGACTATTATCGTTGCAGTGGAAGAAGGACGTAAGGTCTTCTCAAACATTCAAAAGACTATTCAGTACCTACTTTCTGCCAATACTGCTGAAGTATTAACTATCTTCCTATCAACCTTGTTTGGTTGGGATGTCTTACAGCCAGTTCATCTTTTGTGGATCAACTTGGTAACCGATACTTTCCCAGCTATCGCTCTAGGTGTTGAGCCAGCTGAGCCTGGTGTCATGAACCATAAACCACGTGGACGCAAGGCAAGCTTCTTCTCAGGTGGTGTTTTGAGTTCTATCATCTATCAAGGTGTACTCCAAGCAACTATTGTTATGAGTGTTTATGGTCTTGCGATTGCTTACCCAGTTCATGTGGGTGACAATCATGCCATTCATGCAGATGCCCTAACTATGGCCTTTGCAACCCTTGGTTTAATTCAGCTCTTCCATGCTTATAATGTCAAGTCTGTTTACCAATCCATCTTGACAGTTGGACCATTCAAGTCTAAGACCTTCAACTGGTCTATCTTGGTATCCTTCATCCTTCTCATGGCAATAATCGTCGTAGAACCACTTGAAGGAATTTTCCACGTAACCAAACTAGACTTGTCTCAATGGGGAATCGTCATGGCTGGAAGCTTCTCAATGATTATTATCGTCGAAATTGTTAAATTTATCCAACGCAAACTTGGCTTTGACAAGAATGCGATTTAAAAAGAAAAAGTCATCTTCGGATGGCTTTTTGCTACAGTTGAGGGAAAGGGCTTGCAGTTGCCGTCTTTTGTGCTATAATTGCTATAATATAGTAAAAAACAAGAGGAGTGTGAGGAAGTGGAAAAGAAAATTGTGAAGGATATCTTGTTTTTATCTCAGGTATCTCAGCCAGCAAGTCAGGAAGACCTTTATCTTGCCAGAGATTTGCAGGATACACTCTTAGCAAATCGTGAGACTTGTGTCGGTCTGGCTGCCAATATGATTGGGGTGCAGAAGCGCGTGATTATCTTTAATCTTGGTTTGGTTCCTGTGGTCATGTTTAATCCAGTGCTCCTGTCCTCTGAAGGAGCTTATGAGACAGAAGAAGGCTGTTTGTCCTTGACAGGTGTGAGACCTACTAAGCGTTATGAAACCATAAGGGTTGCCTATCGTGACAGCAAGTGGCAGGAACAGACCATTACCTTGACAGGCTTCCCAGCCCAGATTTGCCAGCATGAACTGGATCACTTGGAAGGACGAATCATTTAGGAGGAAAGCAAATGAAACGAATAGTCTTTGAACTTATTTTTATCGCAACGACCTGGTATATCTTTTTACCGCCTCTTAACCTGACCAGCTGGGAATTTCTCTTTTTCCTCTGTGGGCATTTGCTGGTTGTAGCAATCTTATTTGGTTTTGGCAAGGGGATAAACCTTGTCAAAACGGTTCATGTGCGCCACGGCAAGGCGGAAGCTGCCTTAAATCTTGAGGGTTTCAAAATCAATCGGTTAGGGAAAATCCTTTTAGCTTCTATTGGAGGAATTCTTCTCTTAGCAGCCTTGGTTTCCTTGGTAACTTCTAGCATTTTTCAGGCTAAAAATTATGCCAATGTAGTCACAGTTACGGAAAAAGACTTTACTGAATTTCCTAAGACTGATACCAGTAAGGTTCCTATCTTAGATAGAAGTACCGCTGAAAAAATTGGTGACCGCTACTTGGGTTCCCTAACAGATAAGGTGTCGCAGTACGTAGCGGCAGACACCTATACCCAATTGACGATTGATGGGAAACCTTATCGAGTTACGCCACTAGAATACGCAGATCCTATCAAGTGGTTTAACAATCAGGCCAAGGGAATCGGCGAATATATTAAGGTGGACATGGTAACCGGAAATGCGGACTTGGTGGACTTGAAGACACCAATCAAGTATTCGGACTCGGAGTATTTTAACCGCGATGTCAAGCGTCACTTGCGCTTGAAGTACCCAACCAAGATCTTCAAAACTCCATCTTTTGAGGTGGACGATGAGGGCAATCCTTTCTATGTAGCAACCGTTTACCAAAAGCAATTTGGGCTTGCGGTTCCTCGTCCTGTTTCAGTCATTATCTTGGATGCTACAAATGGAGAAACCAAGGAATACAGCTTGTCAGATGTTCCAGAATGGGTGGACAGGGTTTATCCAGCTGAGGAAACCATTGAGCAAATCAACTATAACGGCAAGTACAAGGATGGTTTCTGGAATGCCATGATTTCCAAGAAAAACGTGACCCAGACTACCAAGGGCTATAATTACTTGTCTATCGGAAATGACATTTACCTCTACACAGGTGTGACTTCGGCCAATGCGGATGAAAGTAATCTTGGTTTTATCCTTGAAAATATGCGAACAGGAGAAATCACTAAGTATAGCTTGGCTTCTGCGACCGAAGAATCAGCCCGTGAATCAGCCGAAGGTGCTGTTCAGGAGAAATCCTACAAGGCAACCTTCCCAATCCTCATCAACCTTAATGACAAGCCTCTTTACATCATGGGTTTGAAGGACAATGCTGGCTTGGTCAAAGAGTATGCTCTGGTAGACGCAGTCGAGTACCAAAACGTTATCGTAGCTACGACAGTGGAAGAGATGCTCAGCAAGTACGCCAATAAAAACGACCTTGAAATTGACAATGCAACGACAGAAAGCATCAAGGGAGTAGTAGCAGACCTCAAATCAGCTGTTATCAAGGGAGACACCGTCTACTTCTTTAAAGTTGATGGCAAGATTTACAAGGTTAAGGCCTCAGTATCAGATGACCTGCCTTACCTTGAAAATGGTAAAAACTTTGAAGGTCAAGTAGGAAAAGACAACTATCTCAAGACCTTTAAAGTACAGTAATACTCTTCGAAAATCAAATTCAAACCACGTCAACGTCGCCTTGCCGTACTCAAGTACAGCCTGCGGCTAGTTTCCTAGTTTGCTCTTTGATTTTCATTGAGTATAAAAAAGGTTTATTTAAGAAATATATATTATAATAAGGTAAATTAAGACTAATGGAGGACAAATAAATGGGTTTTTATTTGATGCTTGCTTCAATGCTACTCGGACTGCTCGCTTTGAAGATAGGTTTTTCTCAGTTCAAGGAGAAAAAAGATAAACTTTTATCTATCTTAACAAGCTTAGCAGGCATATCCCTTGTTCTCGTGGCTGTCTGGTTAGGATGGCCGAAATAAATATAGAAACCTCGGTCAAACCGAGGTTTTTCAGATGAATTTCTTGGTAGCGGCTAAAAAATATGCTACACTATTAATATGAAAATTTTAATCCCAGCAGCAAAAGAAATGAACACAGACTTGCCAAGTATTGAAGCCACTCCTTTAAAACCAGAAAGTCAGGCCGTACTGGATGCCTTGGCTCTCTATTCTGCTAGTCAATTGGAGAGTTTTTACAAGGTATCAGCCGAGAAGGCGGCGGAAGAATTTCAAAATATCCAAGCTTTGAAAAGGCAAACTGCTCAACACTACCCAGCCTTGAATCTATTTGATGGGCTTATGTACCGCCATATAAAGCGTGATAAATTGACCGAGGTAGAACAAGCCTATCTTGAAAATCATGTCTTCATTACCTCGGCTTTGTACGGAGTCGTACCAGCCTTGTCACCCATAGCCCCTCACCGTTTGGACTTTTTGATGAAGTTAAAAGTCGCAGGTAAGACTTTGAAGAGCCATTGGAAGCAAACCTATGATGAAGCTATGAATGGTGAAGACCTAATTTTCTCTCTCTTGTCATCCGAGTTTGAGACTGTATTTTCTAAGGAAATCAGAGGAAAAATGGTGACCTTCAAATTCATGGAGGATAGAGGTGGTCAGCTGAAGATTCATTCAACTATTTCAAAGAAAGCGCGTGGTGCTTTCCTGACAGCCCTGATACAAAATCAAGTACAGACGGTGGAGGAAGCTCGTCGCTTAAGCTTTGCAGGGTTTACCTACAGAGAAGATTTGTCACAGCCACAGGAATTGGTTTTTGTTAAGGAAGTATAGAAATCAGGTAAGAGAAAAAGTCAGCAGGACCCTGCTGACTTTTTAGTTTATAAAGTAATGGATATATGAATCTCATTTGATAAAGTGTTGAGGTGATTAACCAAATCCATGATTGACAGATGGTTTCGGCAAATAAACTTCTTAGTAATCCCTGGAATATAGAAATTAGACACGATGATATCGTAATCTGTCTGATTTAAAATCTCAGGACTTGTTTGTAATTCATCCCAAATATCGAAGGTAAAGCGGTTATTACAGTAATAGGAAAGCATATCAACAAAGGTAAGGGATATAGCATGGTCAAAGTTACTGATAATCAAAACCTTGATAGGTGGTCGATTTTCTAACAACTGAGTAGAGAGGTTTTCAGCATGGGTTAAGATGGTGTACATCAGGTGTTCCAACTGTTCAGGATGGTCATGCTGTCCAATTGCTTGACGGTATTGAGCCAGTTCTTGACGTGCACTTCCCATAAAGTCTGGGAAGTAAACTTCAAATTTTTTAATCGTCAATGCTTTTTGTTCAAATAGGATTGGGGTAGAAAAGATTTCCTGTCTTTCAAAGAAAGCAGTGTTGTGTAAATGCCAAATCAGCTCATCGTGGTTGGTAAAAGTAATCTTATATTGTTTTGATAGGCGTTCTAATATTTGACTCAGTAATTGGTAAGAGTATCTTGCTTCACTGTTTTCTTCTAAAGAGTTGAAGAATTCTTGAGGATTTAAGAAAAGATTGTTTTGAATAAAGGATATAAAAATTTGGGCGATGATATCTGGAGTGATTTCAAGTCCCAGTTTTTCAGAGAAATGGACAAGTAGCTCCTCAAAATTTGGAATATTCATCAAAAGAGGGTAGTATTCATCGAAGAAATGATTTGGTAAGTCGATAAAATGACCATTTTTGACGCGGTAAATACTGATAGCTATCATCAATTTGTACATTCTATAAATTGAAAATCGCATTGGATAATTCGTGATTTTATAGAAGAAATCAGCAAACTCTGTTAAATCCTCCTCAGGAAGGTCTGGAAAAGGCCAGTCTAGGAAATAATAGCGCTCAGAAAAGTATTGGGCAAAAAAATAACGAATATCCGTTTCATTACCAAGAATTGCAGTAGGGGTAAAAGATAATTCAATCTGAAATTGTGATGATAGAGTTTTTGTAATATTTCGGCCTAATCGATAGAGGTTGGCATTACTTGAGTGAAGATTTTCAACTGTTCGATAAATAGGTAGCCCCTCATTGAAGAACATATACTCTAGTAATTGAAAAGATTGGGAATGGGCTAGAAAATATTGATAAATATCTTCTACACTAGTGTTAACATCTAAATCAATCATAATTCCGTTAACGGAAGATTGGATGTCAATATTTGGGAAAGCTGTTCGTAATTCATTTAAATCATTTTTTAGGATTCGTTCTGTACATCCTAATTTTTCGGCAAGTGCATGTAACCTTATCCAATTACGATTCTGAATTAAGGTTTCCATTAAACGTAATTGTCTTTGGTCTTTTGTGGATAAAAGGTTGCGCATTTAGGTATTTCCTCCTAAATTATATTGTATCATAATTATGATTCTTTTGTACAAAAAAACAAGAATTAAAAATATGTACATTAAATTCAAAAAAAAAAAAAAAAAAATATGGCTCCATGGTACAAAAATCAGATATATTAATTTCATAGATAATATTGATTAATGGCTCAAATAGTTGTAAAGTGTAAACTATAAATTACTATCTAGGAGTTTGAAATGAAACATTCACATAAGAAATCATTTGACTGGTATAGCATGCAACAACGATACTCTATTCGTAAGTATCACTTTGGTGCGGCTAGTGTCTTGCTCGGGACAGCCTTAGTCTTGGGAACTGCTGCCAATGCGCAATCAGTACAAGCAGAGGAACAACATCCTGAGGCAACTAATAGTGTCTCTGTTGATAAGGATAAGGTAGATGAAGCTACTAAACCAGCAGAAGTTTCTACACCTAAAAAAGAAACAACTTATGCAGCTCCAACTGTTGCTAACCCAGTAGAAACGACTCCAGCTAAAACTGAAGAAGCTACTAGACCAGCAGAAAAAGTTGAAGAAGCAAAAGACAAAAAAGAAGCAAGTCATCAAGATGCTGTTGACAAGTCAAAATTGTTAACAGCTCTTTCACGTGCTAAAAAATTAGAAAGTAAGTTATATACAGAAGCAAGTGCTGCTAACTTGCAAGCAAGTATCCAAGCTGGTCAAAGCTTGCTTGGGAAAGCAGATGCATCTGAAGCTGAAATATCAGCAGCAGAGACATCTATCCAATCGGCTATTATTGGTCTAGAACTTCGTTCTAACTCTGATAAAGGAACTGTATCAGAAACTCCTGTAGTGAAGAAAGCTGACACAGCAGAAGCCAAAGAAGAAGCTAAGCCAGTTGCAACAACGACTGACCGTTCAGCTGTTGATAGTAGCGTTTTAGCAACTAATGCACCTGCCAAAGTAGAAACAACTTCAGCTCCAAAATCTACTAATGAAATCTTGAAACCAGGTTTGAGCCTTTCTGATGCTCGCCAAAATCCAGCTATCCGTAAGGAAGACTTGGATAAAGGTCATAGTGGCTTTAGAGCGGCTAGCAATCCAGCCAACCCAATTGTCTCAGGTTCTGGAAATACAGTTGCATTTTCAGACATCAGCCAAGGTGGTCGTAGTTATAGTTTCCGTGGCTACGGGAACTCACGTGGTGGTAATTCAATTCATTACGATGTAACAACAGTACGTCAAGGTAATAAATTGAATTTCACAATCAAATATTCTGGTCCGGGCGAATTTGTTAATAATAACTTTATCTTGGATAAAGGGGATGGATTTGGAAATCCTTCCAATGCGACAATCACAACTCCAAGGTTAAGAGATCAATCAAAACCTATTAGCCAAGGTGCCAACTACGTATCTCACTCAGGATACAGTATGACCTCTGCTACTTCAACAAATACGGAACAAACAATCAGATTTAGTTTGCCAATCAATAATCCAAATGGTGACTTGTCTGTTCGTTTGAAACCTGTTACTTTTAACGTGGACCAAGGTGGTGGCGGTGCCGCTACTAGCAATGACCCATACAGCAACTCCAACTATTATCATAGAGCAAATCCACTATACTTGGATGCAAACCCTTATGGTGGTACTAATAATAAGACTGTTTCAGAAGACATTGATTTCCAAACAGTCTACCTTCCAACTAGTAAATTACCAGAAGGTCAAACTAGATTAGTTCGAGAAGGTGAAAAAGGACAACGTCAAATTACCTATAAAGTTCATCGATTTGGTAACGAAACACTTTTAGGATTGCCAATTAGTAATTCTGTTACTAAAGAAGCTAAGCCACGTATTATGCAAATTGGTGTGGCTAAAGAGCTAATCGATACAGTAAAACCACGTGTTGATCAAAATAAAGTTGGTGATACAAATAACCTCACTTTCTATCTTGATAACGATGGAAATGGTGTTTATACTGAAGGCGTAGACGAACTTGTTCAAAAAATTGCTATTAAAGATGGAGCCAAGGGTGAAAAAGGGGACCAAGGTGAACGCGGTCTAACTGGAGCTAAAGGTGAAAAAGGAGACCGAGGCGAACGCGGTCTAACCGGAGCCCAAGGAGCTAAAGGTGAAAAAGGAGACCGAGGCGAACGCGGTCTAACTGGAGCTAAAGGTGAAAAAGGAGACCGAGGTGAACGCGGTCTGACTGGAGCCCAAGGTGCCAAAGGTGAAAAAGGAGACCAAGGTGAACGCGGTCTGACTGGAGCTAAAGGTGAAAAAGGAGACCAAGGTGAACGCGGTCTGACTGGAGCCCAAGGTGCCAAAGGTGAAAAAGGAGACCGAGGCGAACGCGGTCTAACTGGAGCCCAAGGTGCCAAAGGTGAAAAAGGAGACCAAGGTGAACGCGGTCTGACTGGAGCCCAAGGTGCTAAAGGTGAAAAAGGAGACCGAGGTGAACGCGGTCTCACTGGCGCACAAGGTGCTAAAGGTGAAAAAGGAGACCAAGGTGAACGCGGTCTGACTGGAGCCCAAGGTGCTAAAGGTGAAAAAGGAGACCGAGGCGAACGCGGATTAACTGGAGCGCAAGGTCAGGCAGGTCGTGACGGTGTAACTCCAACCGTAACCGTTAAAGATAATAAAAATGACGGCACTCATACTATCACGATTAACGACGGTAGAGGTAATGTTACAAGTACTGTTGTAAGAGATGGTTTCGATGGCGCAAGTCCATTAGTTGCGACTCAACGAAATGATGCAGATAAAACAACAACAGTTATCTTCTATTACGATAAAAATGGAAACAATGAATTAGATGCTTCTGATAAGAAATTAAAAGAAGTTGTAATTGCGGATGGTGCTAAAGGTGAAAAAGGGGACCAAGGCGAACGTGGTCTAACCGGAGCGCAAGGTGAAAAAGGCGAACGTGGAGACCGTGGTGAAACAGGAGCAGCGGGACGTGACGGAAAAACTCCAAAAATCACAACTGCTCGTGGAGCAGACGGCCGTAGTACTGATATTACATTTACTATTCCTGGTGAAGAACCTGTAACAGTTAACATTAAAGATGGTAAAGATGGACGTACACCAACCATCGACTTAAATGCCTTAGCTGAAGCAGCAGCAAGATTAAACAATCAAAGAAGCGGAAGAGTAAGAAGAGCTTTAGCAGACGCCCCATCTACAGCACCAGCAGAAAAACCAAGAGAAGGTACTCTTATTACAGCGTACTTTGATAACAATGGTAATGGTCGGTACGATGAAGGTATAGATGACTTAATTGCTAAACAACCAATTTATAATGGTACAGACGGTGCCAATGGTGCAGCAGGAGCAGCCGGACGTAATGGTGCTGAATTATTAAGTGGACCTAAAGTACCAACAGCAGATGATGGTAAAGATGGCGACACTTATATCGATGCAACTACAGGTGATGTTTATAAGAAAGAAAACGGAACTTGGGATAAGATTGGTAACATTCGTGGACCTCAAGGTCTAAAAGGTGAAGCCGGAGTTGCAGGACCACAAGGGCCACAAGGGCTACAAGGACCTAAGGGTGACCAGGGTGCTCAAGGTCTTCAAGGTCGTGATGGTCAAGACGGAGCACAAGGCTTACCAGGACGCGACGGACGTGATGGCGCAGCAGGTCGTGACGGACGTGATGGACGCGACGGTAAAGACGTCTTGAACGGCAAAGTTAACCCAGAAGCAAATCAAGGTAAAGACGGCGATAA